>CACEFS010000062.1 GCA_902558895.1 uncultured Prochlorococcus sp. | reverse complement strand
TAGAGGGATAAGTCAACATAAAAGCTCCTATTTGGTTATCAAATTTCTTGACCTTGATTGACAAATCTTGATAATCAATATTTCCTTCGTCATCACATTCAACACTTAACACGTCAAAACCTGCCATAACTGCACTAGCAGGATTTGTTCCATGAGCACTTTTTGGAATTAAACATTTTTTTCTCAACAGTTCACCTTTTGATTCAAAATAAGAATTAATTGCTAATAAACCTGCAAACTCTCCTTGAGAGCCTGCATTTGGTTGAAAAGAAACTGATTTTAAACCAACAATCTCACTTATCCATTTTTCTAGGTCAGATATAATTTTTGAATAGCCTTTAGTTTGACCTACTGGGGAAAAAGGATGCATGGAAGATAAATTAGCCCAAGAAACCGGATTTAACTCTGCTGCAGAATTTAACTTCATGGTACAGCTTCCCAATGGCATCATCCCATCTACCAAAGAAAAATCTTTTTCTGCAAGTCGGAATATATATCTCATTAATTCATTTTCACTTTGGTAATTTGTGAATATATCTTGCTGCATCCATGCGCTGGATCTCAAAGCTAAACTTTCAAGATGAAATTCTTTATCAAATTTTATATGCTCTAAATCTTCTTCTTTTTCTATAAGGTTTGCTATGAAAGTCAAAATATCTTTTATTTCTTTTTCATTACTAAGCTCATCTAAAGAGATGCCAAAGCCAGTTGAATTTTCAATAGTTGATCCCAACGGCAAAATTCTTAAGTTATAGCCATTTTTTAAAGCTTCATAATGGATCCTCTGGGAGTGCTCAGAATAAACATCAACACTATCAAATCTAATCCCATTAGGAATTTCAAAACCTAAAGCAGCTAAACTTGATTCTAAATTTATTCTCAACTCAACTAATCTCTTAGCAATTTGCGTTAATCCAGAGGGTCCATGATAAATAGCATAAAAAGAAGAAATTATGGCTAATAAAGATTGAGCAGTACAAATATTACTGGTGGCCTTTTCCCTTCTAATATGTTGCTCTCTTGTTTGCAATGCTAGTCTTAGGGACTTTTCTCCATTTTTAGAGAGAGTTTGCCCAACAATTCTTCCGGGTATCAGCCTTTTATATTTTTCGCTACAAGCAAAATATGCTGCATGGGGGCCACCAAAACCCATTGGTACCCCAAATCTTTGCATACTACCAACTGCTACATCAACACCAAATTCAGAAATTGGTTTAATCAAAACTTGTGCTAGTGGATCAATACATGCCGTAACTATAATTTCTGATCTATGTGCTTGGGATATCAAGAATGTGGGATCATATAATTGTCCATTTTTACCAGGTAATTGCAACAACATTCCAAAAACATCATCATGATTAGGAAGGTTGCTTTGAGTAAAGCGTTTCAAGGATATTCCCAAAGGTTTTGCTCGGGTTTGTAGAACATTAAAAGTATGATCAAAAACATTTGAATCCACTAAGTACACTTTTGAAGATTTATTTTTTCTTGCAGAAAAACTCATTGCCATAGCTTCTGCTGCAGCAGTACCCTCATCCAACAAAGATGCATTGGCGACAGGGAATCCTGTTAGTTCACAAACAATAGTCTGAAAATTAAATAGAGCTTCTAATCTTCCTTGTGCAATTTCTGCTTGATATGGAGTATAAGACGTGTACCACCTTGGATTTTCAAGAACATGTCTTTGGATTACTTTAGGCATATGATTGTCATAATAACCAAGGCCTATAAGTGATCTCATTTTAGTATTTTTATTCGCAATCTCTTCTAATTCGTTTAAAGCCTCAATTTCTGAACAACCTTGGGGCAAGGTATCTGAATATTTATCTTTAAGCTGAATATCTTCAGGAATAACTTGATTCATAAATTGATCAATATTATTAAAACCAAGCTTAGAGAGCATTTTCTGCTCATCAGCATCACTCAAGCCAAGGTGTCTATTAATAAATAGATCTGAATGAACCGTGGATTTCATGTCCAATTTTTCTATAACTTAACCTATATATAAAGATTTTGCTTTAATTTGGCATAACCTTTGATTTATA
>CACEFS010000061.1 GCA_902558895.1 uncultured Prochlorococcus sp. | reverse complement strand
TTAATTTTCAAATTTATATAATGGCTATAAGATTAGTTTTAGTTAGGCATGGGCTAAGCAGTTTCAATGCAAAAGGATTAATTCAAGGAAGAACAGATGATTCGTTATTAACTGATGAAGGATACGAACAGTCCCGAAAAGCAGGAAAAGCATTATCAAAAATAAACTTCGATAGAATCTATTCCTCTCCACTTGTGAGAGCGGCAGAGACTGCAAAAACAATTAAAAAAACCTTTAATAAAGAACAAAATATTATATTCGATGATAATTTACTCGAAGTAGATCTTAGTGAGTGGTCTGGTCTGAAAATTGATGAAATAAAAAAGAAATTTCCAGAAATTTACCCTATATGGAAAAAGGACCCAGAAAATCTAATATTGAAAAGAAATGACAATAAAGCTTATAAACCAATTCAAGAGTTATTTTTTCAAGCAAAAAATTTTGTAGAAGAAATTTTAAAAATTTATCTCGACAAAGATGATGTAAATATTTTAGTTGTTGGACATAATGCGATTCTCAGATGTTTAATCCTATCGTTATTAGGAAAGCCTAAGCAAGGTTTTAGGAAAATAAGATTAGATAATGCTTCTTTCTCTATACTCAATATTTCAAAGAGAGATAACTCTTTTAAGACTCAAATTGAATGCTTAAATCAAACTTCTCATCTTAATAAAAATATTCCAAATAAAATTGGAGATTCCAGAATATTTCTAATAAGGCATGGTGAAACTAACTGGAACAAAGAAGGTAGATTTCAAGGCCAAATTGATATTCCTTTAAATGAAAACGGAAAAGATCAAGCTAGAAAGACTTTTGAATATTTGAGAAATATTTCTTTCAATAAGGCATTTTCAAGTTCAATGCAGAGGCCTTACGAGACTGCACAAATAATCCTTCAAAATAACAAAGATTTAAAAATTGAGAAAATAGATTCACTCGTAGAAATCAGTCACGGATTATGGGAGGGTAAATTGGAAGCAGAAATTAGAGAAGAGTGGCCTGCTTTACTAAAAAATTGGCATGATAAACCTGAAGAAGTAATAATGCCCGAAGGTGAAAGTATAAAAGATGTATCAGAGAGGTCAGTTGAAGCTTTTGACAAAATTTGTTTATCTCAAAAGGATAATGATCAAACCCTCATGGTTGCTCATGATGCAGTCAATAAAACTTTAATTTGTAATATCATAGGGATTAATTATTCAAATATTTGGATGATAAAACAGGGTAATGGAGGCATAACTATAATAGATCTTTTTAATGATCCTAATAAGCCCCCTGTGATTAGCGCTCTTAACATTACAACACACCTAGGGGGAATACTTGATTCAACTGCTTCAGGAGCACTTTAAATTAAACCTTGTTAAAAATTTATTTTGATAAAGTCAGAGTCAGGAAAAAGGCTTCATTTACTGAAAAAACCAACTTGATTAAGAGGCCAAAATCTGAAATATGCTTTACCAATTATCTCTTTTTTATGAAGAAATTTACTTCCAGGCCAATATCTTCCATCCCAGCTATTTGCCCTATTATCGCCCAAAACTAAAAAATGATCTTCTGGCACTTTCATGTTTTCAAATTTACCACAATTATTAAATATGGATATTGAGCACTTATAAGAGACATAGGGTTCAGGAATTAATTTATTATTTATTATTAATTCACCATTAGAGTTTACACTTACAATTTCTCCTGGGAGGGCTACCACTCTTTTAATATAAGCATCGCAAGCTTGATCCCGCAAGCCAGGAATAAACGACATTGGAGGAAAACTCATCAAAAAACAATATCTTTTTTTTGGTAGAGGCTTAGATCTTAATGAAATTAATTTCGGGTCAAAGGAGTAAGGTGAGTTAAAAACGACAATATCTCCTCTTTTTGGCAAAGAGTTTCTTAACGAAAATTTTTCAATAATCAGCCTATCGTTTATTTGCAATTCTGGGAGCATTGAACCAGAGGGGATGTAACGTGGTTCTGCAAAAAATGATCTACAAGAAGAAACAAAAAAAGTTAATGTGATCAATAGACCCCACTCTTTTAAAAAACTTTTAATAGAGGCAGGCATAAAA
>CACEFS010000060.1 GCA_902558895.1 uncultured Prochlorococcus sp. | reverse complement strand
AACTACTTATTAAGTGAAATGAAGAATTTTTCACTTATAAAAAAATTCTTTAAATTGCAGACCTTAAATAAAAGTCATGGACTAGAGGCAATAACTTTTTTACCAGAAGAGGAAACATATATTGTTGCAAAACAAGATTTTCCAGCAATGCTAATAAAAATTAACGGTGAATTAAATAAAATACTTAGTTTTAGAAAAATTGAAAAGTTCTCCAACTATGAAAATCAATTAAATAGTTTTGATATTAGTGGGCTTGATTATGATGTATTAAATAAAAAAATCTGGATATTGAGTGGTTTAAATAGGGAAATCTATATTTATGATTGGGATTCAAATACAATTATTAATCAATATAAAATCCCCTACATGAATTGGGCTGGAGGAATAGCAGTAAATTATGATGATAATAAATTTCACATAGTTACTGATGTAGATAATGAAGAGCCAATGTTATTTGTTCATTCTTATAACCCAGAATTAATATATCAAAATAAATAAAAATTTTTACAAAATAAGGAAAGAAACTTGTCGTTTTCTATTGCTAAAGTCAAATTTCAGGTAAAGTACCTATCCTCAGCCAATTGTTTTGCCATCATTTCTGCTGATTGCAACAATAGCCGATCTGGGTACTGAGCTCCCACCATCAGGAAAGTGACATTTGTCAGGATTATTTTCACCTGGATGCTGGACTCCTACAAACATAGTCTTTTTATCACTACTCCATGTGATACCAGTGATTTCACACTCTTTAGGACCTACTAAAAATCTGTCAATTTTACCTGTCCTAGGATTTGCGCATAACATTTGGTTATTACCCATTCCTTCAAAGGCTCCTTGATTAGTATATTTACCATCAGTTTGTATCCATAAGTTACCTTTTGAATCAAATGCGATTCCATCAGGTGAATTAAACATATTATCCTTCGTAATATTTTCAGAGCCCTTCATTAAACCTTCACCAACAACAGGATTACCAGCCATTGCAAATAAATCCCATTTAAACCCGTCAGCGGCATGTTCATTATTGTCAGGAGTCCATCGAACTATTTGACCATATGGATTTTCGACTCTTGGGTTAACTGCATTAACAGGTTGATTAGGTTTAACACCTCTATTTTTATTATTAGTTAAGGCACAATACGCCTCCACTTTATTAGGATTTGCAGCCACCCATTCAGGTCGATCCATAGTTGTTGCACCAACTTGGGTTGCCGCCATCCTTGTGAAAATACTAATATCTGAATCGCTCATTCCCGATTCTTTTAAATTAACCCATCTCCCGGTTCCATTCTCATTAAAAATCGCCACAAATAAATCACCTTCCGTTAATAGATCATAATTTGATGCAGCTCCTTTTATGTACTTTCCTTTTGAAACGAATTTGTATAGATGCTCTCCTCTTTCATCATCTCCCATATAGGCAACAACTTGACCATTCTTGGAGACAACAACTTCACAGTTTTCATGTTTAAATCTACCCATTGCCGTCTGTTTCCTTGGCATTGATTGTGGCTTAGAGGGATCAATTTCAGTAATATAACCATGCCTATTAATTTCATTCGGATTTTTTACAACATCAAATCTATCCTGATTCATAACCCAGTTGTAACCCCAATCTTTAGTTTTAACCCCATATCTTTTCAAATCTGCTGACAGATTTGCATTAGGGTCTGATGGAGATGAGAAATAACCGTGAAAATTCTCTTCACAAGCTAAATAAGTTCCCCAGGGAGTTCTGCCATTACCACAATTATTAAATGTACCTCTTGCTAATTTGCCTGTTTGATCCTCATCTGTTTTAAGTAATGGATGACCTGCAGCCGGTCCGTCTATAGCCACTTTCGTATCTGCAGTAATTTTTCTGTTATAAAGAGAATCTTTAACTATTTCCCACTTCCTACCTTTTTGTGCAACTTCAAAAATCGATACTCCATGTGCAGCCATGCCTTTTCTAACATCATCAGGTGTTTCAGGAAGCCCACTAGCACGGTTACCATAAATTATTTTTCTATTACAGTATTCATTATTGACTGCAAGTACTGACTTGCCATTAACCTCAAAAAGACTCATTCCATCATTGTTATCTCCAAATGATAGTTCTTGCGACTCCCCAGTTCCTCTTGTTTGCTGATCAAATTCAGGGGCTCCGCTCC
>CACEFS010000059.1 GCA_902558895.1 uncultured Prochlorococcus sp. | reverse complement strand
CCATTAATAGATTTTGAAAACGATCTGATCTAGTACTAATAAAATAGATTTCAATTGAGACAACCGAATTTGTACCTCCTGACCCCTAGATGCAATGAAAATAAGATCACCGAATATTTTTAACCATTCTTTGCAACAGCTTTATCTAAGTTGGTAGCACGGCTGGTCGTAGGGATAAAAATATCAAGAATGACTAACAAAACCCCTACTTTTTCTTTTGATTAAGTGAATTTAAATATCTCTTTTCCTGAATGCTTTGTAAATAGACTAAACTACATCCTTATTTTATTCTTTAATATTATTTTTTTTGATGAAATCATTACTAAATGAGTTCTATTTTTTTTTTTAAAGTCAAACAAAATTTTCATTGACATTGTAGGATTATTCTAGGTAATGAATATTTTTATTGGAAAGTATTAATGAACTAAAGAACCAAATTCTCGAATTAACGAGAGATTATTCAAAAAAAGTTCATGCTCAGTTTAGACCGGATGGAGATGAGTTCCGTTCAAAATGGAAAAGAGGTATGCCTATTCCTTATGCTGGAAGGGTATTCACTGATGATGAAGTAGCTGCCGCAGTTTCATCAACTTTAGATTTTTGGCTAACTCTTGGATCTGAAGGACAAAAAATGGAAAAGGAAATATCTGAATTCTTGGGAGTAAATAAATGTTTATTAGTTAACTCTGGGTCTAGCGCAAATTTAATAGCTATTTCTGCATTGACTTCTCATAAATTTGATAGTAAAAAAATCAATCCAGGTGATGAAGTAATTACTGTAGCAGCAGGATTTCCTACAACAGTTGCTCCAATAATTCAAGTAGGAGCTAAACCCGTATTTATTGATGCAGATACTATAACGGGAAATGCAAACTGTGATCAATTAGAAAAGGCTTATAACCCTAAAAAAACCAAAGCTGTAATGATGGCTCATGCACTTGGAAATCCATTTAACTTGACCAAAACATTAGAGTTTTGCAGAAAATATGATCTTTGGCTCATAGAAGATAATTGTGACGCACTTGGTTGTAGTTATTCAATGCCAAAAAGTCTCGCAAATAGTCTAGGATTTTTCAAAAATAGTCCGGGATTAGACGATGGACCTGATAAAGTAATTAGATGGACAGGTACATGGGGAGATATTAGTACTCAAAGTTTTTATCCTCCGCATCACCTTACAATGGGAGAAGGAGGTTCGGTTAACATTATTAATAGTAGAAAGCTATCTGTAATAGCAGAAAGTTTTAGAGATTGGGGAAGAGATTGTTGGTGCCCCAGTGGTGTAGATAATACTTGCAAGAAAAGATTTGATTGGCAATTAGGTGATCTCCCTAGAGGTTATGATCATAAATATACATACAGTCATTTAGGTTTTAACTTAAAACCTCTAGACACTCAGGCTGCAATTGGGAGAGTTCAACTTAAAAGACTTCCGGAATTTATTGAGAAAAGAAAGCAAAATTGGAATTACTTAAGATCAGGATTATCAAAATCTGAGAAGTTTTTAGAATTCGCATTGCCAACCCATGCTACTGAATGGGATATATCTAAGGGGTTCTCCTGGGACAATACAAACTGTCAATCTGATTGTTCATGGTTTGGTTTTAAAATCTCAACTAAAAAAAATTCCCCTTTCACAAGAACAGAATTAGCTAAGGAATTGGATAATAATAAAATTGGGAATAGAATGTTATTTGGCGGAAATTTATTAAGGCAACCAGCATTTATAGAACTTCAAAAATCAAATCCTAATGCTTATAGAGTAGCAGTTGAAACAATTGGATCAGATGAGATCATGAATAATACCCTTTTTCTAGGAACATACCCTGGATTAACTAAATCGATGATGGATTTTGAAATTGAAATCATAAATAATTTTGCAGCAAAATTTCAATAAGTTATCTAAATAGAATATATCAATTCAAAAACTTACAAATTTTTTTATTTTTTTATCGCAGAGGTGGTCTTATAGGGAGTAAATTTACCATATTTTAACTTATCAAAACATATCGTTTTGTTATGATAAATTGATATAACTAGAAAATATCATGATGGAGCCAAGCGGACTCGAACCGCTGGCCCCCTGCATGCCATGCAGATCACCAACTAAGCTATAACTAGGTTTTGCAGGTGTTTTTAGCATTTTGCTCGCAGGGCTGCTCGCACAGATTACAGTATTA
>CACEFS010000058.1 GCA_902558895.1 uncultured Prochlorococcus sp. | reverse complement strand
AATGCATGGAACATTTTTCCAAGCATTATCTCTCCTTAATTTATCAAAATAACCTCCTCCGTAACCTAATCTTGTTAAATTTGTATCAACGGAAAGACATGGTACAAATATCATGCTTATCTGCAAATGACTTAATGGGGAAGAGTTGTTTGGACTTAGTATCCCCTCAAAGTCTTTAGTAAGAGGTTTTTCGTCCCACGGATAAAATAACAACTCTTTTTTACCTTCACATCTAGGCAAAGCTAAAGTAAATTTTTTCTTAAGACTTCTTATATCAACTTCATTTTTTAGAGGCCAATATATGGCTATATAACCAATATTTTTATATCCCTTAATAAATGAATCAATATATAATCTTACATTTTTTTCTACATTTTCTCTTTGATTAAGAGAAATCCCGTCTCTTAGTTTTCTAAACCTACCCCTCTCCAATTTCTTATTTTCAAAGATCGTCATATTAAATTTTCAGTTAAAGCCATCCTCATTTAGTTTTGTGAGTGCAATAGCCAATGCATCTGCGGAATCATCAGGTTTTGGAGGTTTGTCAAGATCTAAGTTATACATAACAGCATCAAGAATATCTTTCTTAGATGCCTTTCCAGACCCAGCAATTGTTAATTTTATCTGAGCAGGTGAATACTCACTAACATCAATTTTTTTAGAGGCCAATACCATCATAATCACGCCTCTGGCCTGAACCACACTAATGGTAGTGCTTGACCTGTAAAAGAAAAATTTTTCTACTGCCGCTGCAGTTGGGTTCCAATGATTTATTAATTCATTAAGATCTTGGAAGATCTCATAAAGTCTGTCTTCTTCTTTTTTATCTTTACCTGTCTCAATAACACCGCAATCTAATAACATCTTTCTTTCATTTTTTATCTCAATTATTCCATAACCAACTCTAGCTAATCCAGGGTCAATCCCAATTATTCTCACTGTAATTATGCTTCAGCAGACAATTGAAATTTTGAAAGATTTTCTTTTTCATCTAAATCGAATACTTTACAGAAAGCTTGAATAACTCTTTCTCCTGAGTCAACTTGTTCCAGAGGATCTTTTCTTAGTCTATGTCTTAAAGAACAAGAAATAACCCTTGCGATGTCATCTTCTTGCACTTCAGTTCTGCCCTCAAAGGCTGCAATTGCCCTTGCAGACCTATTTGTAACAATATCTCCACGTAAACCATCAACATCTAGTTCTCCGCAGATTGCAGAAATATTCAATCGTAGGTCATCGTCCATTTGAACAGAATTTAATATTTCTTGTGCTTTAATAACCTTTTGTTGAAGTTCATCCTGTTGTCTCTCAACACTTAATGAAAACTCATCAGGATTATCATCAAAAGAAGTTCTTTGATCAACTACTTGAACTCTTAATTCAGCATCTCTAACAGTCTTAACCTCAACACTCATTCCAAACCTGTCTAATAGTTGAGGCCTTAATTCACCATCCTTACTTGTCCGTTTCATCAAAAGCTTATTCCTCAAGGCGATCATCTAATTAAGGGATGTAGATACTGGAGAGAGAACAGTAGAATATTCGCTCCAGAAGCAGCTTAGAATCCACAGATAAAAACATAGCTTCTATCATTGAATAAATACAAATACCAATGAAATCTCTTCTTGCAAGCAACAGATCAAAAGCATTATTAGGTATTGGAGTAATAGCTATAGGAATAGGAGCTATTTCAAAAAAAGTTATCAGCTACCCATCAGGAGGATGTATGAAAGGAGCTCAAGAAATGACCTTTAATTTGAATAAATCCATTCTCAATAAGCCCTGGATAAGCTGAAATCTGAAAAGTTAAATATGTATGCCTAACCAAACTTTAGCTATAAATAGTTACTATAACTATAATTACAGCTGCAGTACTGGTAAGGCACCCATAAGCTTTTTCACCTTGGAGGTACAAATAACACTCAAAACAAACCCCAAAGAAAAACTTTATTAGGAGATGGAATGTTGCTTATGAATTATTCATTAAATAGTTTTATCCTTTTTTTTAACTTTTTAATTGTTTTTGACGTTGTATTGTCGTCCATCTTTTGTCCAATATCCCACTTTAAGTCCACTTGACCACGGATAGTCTTTATAAATCCTTTTATATACCTACTGTTTGTTGGCATGGTAGTACTGTCATGTGGACAGGTCTTCACTAAAAATGGACTTATTACCTTTAGGCAAGCGGACTAAATCC
>CACEFS010000057.1 GCA_902558895.1 uncultured Prochlorococcus sp. | reverse complement strand
TTACTTTTCCCATTATTTAAGAAAATCTGGTCTGAAGGAACAAAAAAATACACAGCTATGGGGTCATGAATTTAAGTAAATATCTAAAAGTTTATAAGAAATTCTTACATACTTCTTTGGCCTCTGAATTGGAGTATAAGACAAATATGTTAGTTGATTTAATTACTGCAATTTTAAGTTTAATAGGGAGTATTTTTCTATTATCTATTTTCTTTCAAAATAATGGATATATTGGAGGGTGGAAATTTGAACAGGCACTAATAATTCAAGGTATTTATACAATTTTGAATGGAATAACAAATACATGGTTCAATCCTAATCTTACAGAAATAGTTAAACATATAAGAGAAGGGACATTAGACTTCGTACTTTTAAAACCTATTGATAGCCAATTTTTTATTTCATTAAAAAAAATAAATCCTTCTGGATTTTTAGAAATAATGCTTGGATTTTTCTTGTTGTTCTTCTGCATAAGAATAAATCAAATAAATTTAAATTTAAGTTTTCTGACTTTATCCTTGATTACGATAAGCTGCTCGATTTGTATTTTATATAGCCTATGGTTTTTTATCTCTACTACTACTATTTGGTTTGTTAAGACCTGGAATGCAATAGAAGTATTAAGATCATTCCTTTATATTGGAAGATTTCCTCTAAATTCATTTTCATTTTCTTTAAGAATTTTTTTTAGTATTTTCATTCCTATTGCTTTTATAACTACAATTCCTTCTGAAGTTTTTTTAGGACTTTCTCAAATTTGGAAAATATTTCTTGAAGTTATTGTTGCTATAGTATTTCTTATAACTTCAAGAAAGTTCTGGTTATTTGCATTAAAATTCTATTCATCAGCATCTAGCTAACTATTATTTAATAACTTCCCTGCAAAATTCCCAAATTTGTTGTTTACTTTTCAGATTAGAAAGCCTAGATAATTCCTTAAAATGAGTTTTAGATTTTTCAACAGATAAAAGCCTACAGTTGTATTCAATTTTATGATTTCTAGATAAGATTCCTAATTTAAGCGAAACATCACAAAGGATAATTATTAAAGTGAGAAAAAAAAATAAACCGAAAAATTGTGAAAATGATTTTGAATAATTTTCTTTTTCAGTTTTTAATTCAAACTTCATTACTTAACTATATGCTGAGGGCACTTTATTGCAGCAATAGCAACAGCAGTAACTTTAAAATTTTCTGACTTTTCGATAACCTTTTTAACCTCTAATGGTCCAAATTTATTACTTGCATCACTATAGGAAAGAAGTAAAGATTTATAGTTATCATATCCTAAATTTCTATACTCACAGAAATTATCCCCAACATGATTCAAAAGAGTTAGTAAAGTTAATTCAATCATTAAAGCTTTTTACTAAGCAAAGTTCTTATGAATGATACTGTGCAGGACATTTTTAACAAGTCAAATTACCAAAAACATTTGAAATCATAAACTTTACAATTACACAATTATTTCAGGATTTTTAAATTTACATATAAGGAAATCATTAAAGCACTATCAGTAGTGTTTTGATGATGTATTTCAAGCGCTATAGATAGGGGGTTGCATTTTTAAAGAAATTGGTTTAAAAATAAGATTCCCCATCACCCGGCCCCACCTATGTGAGGCCTTTTTTTATGTTTTTTAAAATAAGGTCTCTCTAAAAGTACTATTGGAAAAAACGTGTTTTTCATTAACAACTTTGATAATGAATAAAGATAAAAATAAATTTATTTTTTTAACTAATAAACTTGCTTTAGAGTTTTTTACAATATTTTACTGCTGTTCTCAAAATAATTTATAAAAAACTTTTTATGGATTTAATAAATAAGCTAATACCAACTAAAATACAAACTGTTATGAAAGTTTTTTTGATTAGTATATTACCATTTAATTTTGACAGGTGAGCCCCGAAATATCCTCCCGCGAAGGAACCAATTATTAATACTATCAATATATTTGAAGGAACAGATCCTATTCTTGTCAAAAAAACAGCTCCGACAAAATTCCAAAAAATCCCAACAGTAAAGAATGTCATACTTATAGCTCGAAGAAAATCCATTTCAAAAGTTTTTATTAAAAGTATTGTTACAAGTAATCCAGTTCCTGAGGAAATAGAACCATTTAATATACCTATAAGAAAAATAAAAATTAAAAATCTAATTTTATGAACAAAATTAAGCTTTTTAGTGCCAGATGATAAACCTAAATCTGGTTTAAGGAATGAGTAAAAAGCTAATAATATTGATATTATTCCTAAAATTAAGTACAAATACTTTTCTGAAATATATTCAACTATAGAAGACCCTAAAATTAC
>CACEFS010000056.1 GCA_902558895.1 uncultured Prochlorococcus sp. | reverse complement strand
CGCATAAATATGCTCTGAAGCCTCAACAATAGGTTTTGTTTCAGGATTCATAAAAATATTATATAGAACATTTTCAGGTCCTTGAAAAATTACAGTTGCTCTTTGAGGATCATCTAATGATTTACCAATATAAAATGTTTTAACTCCCATTTCTTTAAACATAGACTGTTGTTCCTCAGCATACATATGAGATGCATATTGTTCAAACGTATTACTTAGTTAAAAATCTAGAATAGTCGTTTCAATAGTCATAGTAGAAGTAGAGTGTTTTTAAGATTTTAAATCTTATTGCTAAAAATGTTTTACTGCAGACTTTTTTTGGCAAATATTAATTTTTCATTTCTATCTAATTTCAAAAGTATCGACAAAAAACCATCCCTAATAAAATCTATAATAGGATACGTTTAGGTGTTTAATTTATAGAAATTAGAACGCTTACAAGATTAAATAACAAATTTAATGCCAACCAAATCTGATTCATCAAAAGGAAAGCTTACAGAAAATTTTTCTGAATTTTCTCAACTATCTAACTATTCTTTTATGAATTCTCTTAAAGCAGATCCTCAATCAACAAAAGATGGAAATGATCATAAGCCGCGTTCAGTACATTCAGGTCATTACGTACCAGTTGTTCCAACTGCTATTCAAGAACCAGAATATATTTCCCATAGCAACAAACTTTTTAAAGAACTAAGACTAAGCTCAGATCTTACTAAAGACAAGAATTTTTGTCGTTTTTTCTCAGGTGATATTTCTGTTGCTAATTATCCAATGAGCCCTGTTGGTTGGGCAACAGGTTATGCCTTATCAATTTACGGCACTGAATATACCCAACAATGTCCCTTTGGCACTGGCAATGGTTATGGCGATGGAAGAGCAATTTCTGTTTTTGAAGGTTTATTCAATGGGAAAAGAATGGAAATGCAACTTAAAGGAGGAGGTCCAACGCCATACTGTCGTGGAGCAGATGGTAGAGCTGTCTTAAGGTCTAGCGTACGAGAATTTCTTGCACAGGAATTAATGGATGCCTTGGGAATCCCTACCTCAAGATCTTTAACACTTTATGTCTCACGTTCAGAAATAGTTAGAAGACCATGGTATTCCAAAGGGTCCAGGTATTTTGAACCTGACATAATGATTGATAATCAAGCGGCAATTACTACGAGAGTAGCTCCATCTTTTTTACGTGTTGGCCAGATTGAACTTTTTGCAAGACGAGTTCGCAATAATGCTCATGATGAGGCCCTCAATGAACTAAAGATGATAGTTGAACATCTTATTTATAGAAACTATAAAAATGAAATTGAATATGAGATTTCACTTGAAAGTAAGGTGATAAAACTAGCTTCTTTATATAGATCGAGACTTATATCTCTTATAGTCAACTGGATGCGAGTTGGTTATTGCCAAGGCAATTTCAATAGTGATAATTGTGCTGCTGGAGGTTACACCTTGGACTATGGACCCTTTGGATTCTGTGAATTATTTGATCCAAGATTTCAACCATGGACAGGTGGAGGTGAACATTTCTCATTTTTCAACCAACCCTCTGCTGCGGGAATCAACTTTAAAACATTTTGTTCTTCTCTTAGTCCGTTACTTTCAGAAAGCAATCTAGATCAAGAAAAGTTAGAACAAATCGAAAAGGATTTTTCTGAATTAATGAATAATGAATTGATGAAAATGTGGGCAAACAAGCTTGGTTTTAAACATTACAACGAAACTCTAATAAATGAATTTTTTAATCTCATGTTCATTTCAAAAGCAGACTATACAATTTTATTCCGTAAACTCTCTGAAATACCTGATAACTTAGATTTTTTAAAAGGCAGTTTCTATTTACCAATTAATGATGAGCTCAATAATAGGTGGGAAGTATGGCTTGAAAACTGGCAATCAGTCTTGAAGAAAGAGGGAAATATTAAAGAAACATCGGCATCAATGAAATCCCTTAATCCAATCTATACCTGGCGTGAATGGCTGATCGTTCCGGCATATGAAGAAGCTGAAAAAGGGAATTATGAAAAAATAAAGGAGTTGCAGGTTGTTTTTAGCAATCCATATTTAGAACAACCCTCAGAAATAGATCAAAAATATAATCGACTTAAGCCAAGCAAGTATTTTAACTATGGAGGAGTATCTCACTACAGCTGTTCTTCATAAAAGTTCAATCCTCATGCAGATTGAACAACTTTGAGAAAAATCTTAATTATTTTTTATATAACTTTTCTAATTGCTTAATTTCCTCTCTTAGATCCTTACCTCTCTTATTCAATTTATTATTTTTAATTATTATTGGGATAATCCACCAAG
>CACEFS010000055.1 GCA_902558895.1 uncultured Prochlorococcus sp. | reverse complement strand
CTGTTTCAAAAATAGAAGCTCCAAAAACAGAAGCTCCAAAAACAGAAGCTCCAAAAATAGTTAAGAAAAAACATGCAGATGTTCCTGTCAATATTTACCGTCCTAAAACACCATATGAGGGGACAGTTATTGAAAACTATAGTCTTCTCAAAGAAGGAGCAATTGGTAGAGTTAATCACATAACTTTCGACCTTAAAGATAGCGATCCATTTTTAAATTATGTAGAAGGTCAAAGTATTGGTATCATGCCTGCTGGTGAAGATGCTAATGGAAAACCTCATAAATTAAGACTATACTCAATAGCTAGCACTAGACATGGTGATGACTTTAATGGAAATACGGTTTCTCTTTGTGTAAGACAGCTTCAGTATGAAAAAGATGGTGAAACCATCAATGGCGTCTGCTCTACTTACCTATGTGATATTAAGCCTGGAGATAAAGTAAAAATAACAGGTCCTGTTGGTAAAGAAATGCTTCTCCCTGATGAAGAGGATGCAAACATTGTTATGTTAGCCACTGGAACTGGAATAGCACCAATGAGGGCTTATTTAAGAAGAATGTTCGAACCAACTGAAAAAGAAAAAAATAAATGGAATTTCAAGGGTAAAGCTTGGTTGTTTATGGGTGCTCCAAAATCAGCTAATCTGTTATACGAAGAAGATCTTCAAAGATACATTGCTGATAATCCAGATAATTTTAAATATACAAAAGCTATTAGTCGCGAGCAGCAAAATACAAAAGGTGGAAGAATGTATATTCAAGACAGAGTTTTAGAGTCAGCTAATGAACTTTTCAATATGATTGAAGACGAAAAGACACATATATATCTTTGTGGATTAAAGGGTATGGAACCTGGAATAGATGAAGCAATGACTAAGGCAGCGGAAGAAAAAGGATTGAACTGGTCAGAATTAAGACCCCAACTAAAAAAAGCAGGAAGATGGCACGTAGAAACTTACTAAATCTTTGGTATTTAGATTTAAGTATCACATACTAAATACTTTTTGGTTTAGACACAAAATGTAGCTAATATTTAAAAAAAAGAGGATTTTAAATAAAGAATACTAAAAATATGCCTTCAACTTTAAGTAATCCTCTAAGATTAGGTTTACGTCAAGAAAGAGTCATATCTCCACAATGTTTAGTAATTTTTGGTGCTAGTGGAGACCTCACTCATAGAAAATTAATACCAGCCTTATTTGAACTCTATTTGCAAAGAAGAATTCCTAGTGAATTTGGAATAGTTGGTTGTGCGAGAAGACCTTGGACTGATAATGAGTTTAGAGAAAAAATGAAAGTAAAGTTATCAAATCAAATATCTGGTAAAGAAAGGGAGTGGGAACAATTTTCTAATTATCTTTTCTATGAACCAGTTGACCTACAACAAAGTGATCATGTCGTAAGGCTTTCTAGAAGATTAAATGAAATTGATAAAACACAAGCTACTCATGGAAATAGAACATTTTATTTATCAGTATCTCCGAATTTCTATGCAAGTGGATGCAAAGCTCTTAAAGGGGCTGGTCTTTTAGATGACCCTAAGAAAAGTCGTTTAGTAATTGAAAAACCTTTTGGAAGAGATTATTCAAGCGCAAAAAAATTGAATAAGATAGTTCAAAGTTGCGCTGAAGAAAGTCAGATTTATAGGATTGATCATTATTTAGGTAAAGAGACAGTTCAGAATATTCTTGTTTTGAGGTTCGCTAACACTATTTTTGAACCAATCTGGAATAGGAATTATATATCAAGTGTTCAAATTACTTCATCTGAAACAGTTGGTGTTGAAGATAGAGCAGGTTATTACGAAAGCTCTGGTGCTTTACGGGATATGCTTCAAAATCATATGACTCAAATGCTTGCAGTTACTGCAATGGAACCTCCTGGAAAATTTGAACCAGAAGCAATAAGAAATGAAAAAGCTAAGGTTCTTCAAGCTTCAAAACTTGCTGACGAAAATGAACCGTGGAATTGTTGCATCAGAGGTCAATATGGAGAGGGAGGGAATATTTCAAATCGACTTAAAGGATATAGGCAGGAAGATGGTGTTAATAGTAATAGCACAACAGAAACTTATATTGCGGCAAAAGTTTTCGTTGATAACTGGCGTTGGCAAGGGGTACCTTTTTATTTGAGAACAGGTAAAAGACTACCTAAAAGACTTGGAGAAATAGTCTTGACTTTTAAAGACGTTCCTGTTCATTTATTTGAATCAACAATAATAAATCCTGCCCCAAATCAACTTGTCCTTAGAATTCAGCCAAATGAAGGTGCTACTTTCAAATTTGAGGTAAAATCTCCTGGTTCTGGAATGAAATCAAGACCTGTTGAGATGGAATTTTCTTATGATGAATCATTTGGAGAACCCTCAGATGAAGGCTATGTAAGATTATTAGCTGACGCAATGCTTTCTGACCCAACATTATTTACTCGAAGTGATGAGGTAGAGGCAGCCTGGAAACTTTATACGCCATTAATAGAA
>CACEFS010000054.1 GCA_902558895.1 uncultured Prochlorococcus sp. | reverse complement strand
AAGAAAAACTTTATCTATAGAAACTCTTTCTCCATTAATGGCAGCTTTATCAGGGGAATTTTTTATTAATGAAAATTTAACAACTAAATCATGGGTTGGAATAATTATAGTAACGATTTCGCTATTCATAATTCTCAGAAAAGGGAACGATTTCAAAGAGGAAAACTCCTCTTTCCCAGAAAAAAATAACTTTAAGATTTTTGCTTTTCCTTTTTTATCAGTTTTATGTGCTGTTCTTGGAGGTCTTTTATCAAGGATGGTTTTCCTTCAAAGCAATTTATCTCCTTTCCTTACAACTGAAATAAGATTATTAGGTGCAATAATTTTTTTAATTAGTCTAAAAAGATTTAAAATTAATTTTTTCTTAAAAAACATAGACAAAAAACAACAAAAAAGATTTTTTATTTCAATACTTCTTGGAACAAATGTAGGAATATTTCTACAACAAGTTGTTTTTAAAACCCTTCCTATAGGAGTAGGATGGGCTTTATTAAGCATATCTCCAGTAATCTCCTTATTTTTTGCTAAGACTGAGGAAAGAGAAATTACCAAAAAAATAATATTTTTTACTTGTTTTTTATTTTTTGGCTTGACATTAATAATTCTTTAATCTCTGAGTTAATGTAAAAAATACTCATGTTAATAAAAATCAAAATAAATAAAATTACCCTATAAACACTCAAAACAATGAAAACATTAAAGAAAAAAAGACTCGGCACATTGGAAGTTTATGTTATTTTTTTAAGCTGCATTTATGCAGGCTTTATAGGTTATAAATCTCTATTAAATGTTTTATTTACTTGGAATTAATTAATTCTTTCTAATGATTTAATCAACTTACCTCCATCTTGGTCGTCATCATCATTTGAAGCGAAAAATAAAAAAAATATTCCTAAAGAAGCTATAGATAGTGAAATTGACAATACAGAAAGCTCTTCCATAAATTAGAAATTTTTTTATGATAAACGAAAAAAAACAAAAGACAGTAAAGAAATACACATTCTCGAAAATAAATATTTCTTTTATTTGTAAAATGAAAAAACACATCCGAACTATCTCGTGAAAGTTCTAATAACTTCCCCCTGTAGTGCAAGCGTAATAATTCAGTATGGAATAAAAAGTTGGCCTATTTGGGAATGTGAGCCAAGCAAATTTCAATGGAATTACGATGATAAGGAAATTTGCTTAATTATTGAAGGTCAAGCGAAAATAAGTACCCAAAACGGTGACATTTACGTTATTAAAGCTGGAGATCTAGTTGAGTTTCCTGCTGGACTTAACTGCGAATGGGAAGTAACCAAAAGTATTAAAAAACATTATCGATTGGGTAGCTAAATTTAAGAAAAAAGATTTTTTCTTCTTTACTGTTAAGTCAATGTAGATAAAATATGGTTAATAAATAATTTTCAAGAAGGAAACTAATATTATGCCCTTTACTGATCAAGAATATTTTGAGGTTATTGAAAAAAACGAAATAGTAAAAAAGGCCTTTGAAAATATTAAGCAAATTTGCATTGATTTACAAAAACAAACAAATTGTCCTGAAGAGGATCTAGAAGATTTTCTTGAATTTATTTCTAAACAATGGAATAAGTAACAATTAAAAAGCCTTTTAAGTACTAAATTTAAAATTTCAATTTAGTTTTCTGAGGCAATAAGTTCTAATCTAATTCCTTTTTTGGTTTTGTATTGATACTAGAAGTTCCCTTAGCAGCAGAAACGAAGAAAAAGAAGCCTATAATTCCTGATATCCAAACTTTCTTGGCCCATACTGATGGCCATAATGCTTTAGAAAATGGTTTAATTGGCCAAAAATGATTTGAAGTGCCATATTTAACACCTCCTGTACTTCCAGTAAGTAAATAAGCAGGCCAGCCAAATATTAGATGTAAAACAAGTTGAAGAATTCCATAATTTTTCTTACCTAAGGAATTTGAAAAATGTAATTCTTTTTCTCCGCCAACTTTTTCTGTAACTCCGTTCCCTTTAATGACTAAAGGGACGTGAGTTTCTCCATTAGTTATGTTATTTGTGAATCGATGATGAACTGCATGAGAACGCTGCCAAGAAAAATAAGGCACCAGAAGTAATGAATGTAGTAAATAACCAGTTACAGATTCTAATGTTTTGTTTTTAGAGAATGCTCCATGCCCACATTCATGGGCAATTACCCAGAATCCCATTGCAGTGGTACCTGATATTAATGCGTAAATTATCCAAATTGGGATCATTTTTGAGGTTAATGGAATAGATAAACCTATTGCAAATACTAAGGATTGAATGAAAGCTGATTGTAAAAGATACCTCAAAGAAGTTTTGGTATTGCACCTAAAGTAGTGATCTGGGATAACATCCCGAAATTCTTTTATGCTTGGAATATCTTTATCCTTTATTACAAGCGCTTGGCCTTTAAGACCAGAGAATTTTATATTACTCAAATTTTTGTTGGTTAATAATTTTGTTAAATAAAAGTGAATTTATATGCTCTATTATCCATCACAGCATCTCATAATGAAAAGAATTTATAATTTTTCATCG
>CACEFS010000053.1 GCA_902558895.1 uncultured Prochlorococcus sp. | reverse complement strand
TTACTTTTTGAGCACGAATGCAATGCAAACTTCTTAAACAATCCTAATGATATTGATGAAGCATATAAGTCAATTAATAATTCAACTCCTCTAATTTTAAAAAATAAGAACAATTACGAAATCGAGGGGTTTTATCTTCCGATATGGAAAGTTGTTCTGATAACAGATAAAGAATTATTTTCACAACAATCTCTTTTTCATAATGTATTTATAAGAAGAAAAAAAAGAAGTATCAATTCAAATATAAATGTAAATAAGATTAGTCCCGGTGATTTTATAGTTCATAAAAATCATGGAATAGGAAAATTTTTAAAAATAGAAAAAATAAATATAACTGGAGATTCAAGAGATTATTTAGTCATTCAGTATCAAGATGGAAAGATAAGTGTTGCCGCTGATCAACTTGGTAGTGTTAACAGATACAGATCAAGCGGAAAAATAAAGCCGAAAATAAATAAATTAGGAGGGACAGAATGGGAAAAAATAAAAGAAAAAAATAAGAAACAAATCAAAAAAGTTGCTGTCGATATTTTAAAACTTTATGCAAAGAGAGAAAAATTAAAGGGTTACATTTACCCAGAAGATGGTCCTTGGCAAGATGAATTAGAGGAATCATTCCCTTATCAACCAACACCTGACCAAATTACTGCTGTAGAAGAAATAAAATCTGATATGGAAAGCGAAAAGCCAATGGACAGGCTTGTTTGTGGAGATGTAGGATTTGGCAAAACAGAAGTAGCTGTTCGGGCTATTTTTAAGGCTATTACATCAGGCAAACAGGTAATATTACTAGCACCTACAACAATTCTAGCTCAGCAACATTGGAGAACAATAAGTAATAGATTTTCACCTTACCCAATAAAAGTATCATTACTCAATAGATTCAAAACCGTTAATGAAAGAAAGGAAATCTATGCAGGTTTGAAAAATAACAAAATTGATTTAGTTGTAGCAACACACCAAATTTTAGGAAAAGAAATAGAAATTAAAAACTTAGGACTACTAGTTATTGATGAAGAACAAAGATTTGGAGTAAGGCAAAAGGAGAAAATAAAAAAAATCAAAACCAACATAGACGTTTTAACTCTCTCGGCAACTCCAATTCCAAGAACTCTTTATATGAGCTTATCCGGACTAAGACAAATGAGCTTACTAAACACTCCTCCACCATCAAGAAGATCAATAAAAACATATTTATCTGAAATAGATATGGATGTTATAAGAACTGCAATTAATCAAGAACTTGATAGGGGAGGTCAAATTTTTTATGTTCTTCCAAGAATTTCTGATATAGATCAAGCTGTAAACAAATTAAAAAAAATGTTTCCCAGCTTAAAATTTATTGTTGCTCATGGGCAAATGAACGAAACAGAGCTTGAAAATGCAATGATAGCTTTTAATAATGGAGAAGTAGATCTAATGATATGCACAACGATAATTGAAAGTGGATTAGACATCCCTAAAGTAAATACAATCATTATTGAAGATTCTCATAAATTTGGCCTTTCACAACTTTATCAACTTAGAGGAAGAGTTGGTAGAAGCGGTGTACAAGCACATGCCTGGTTATTTTATCCAAATATAAATAAAATTAATGACGCTGCAAAACAAAGATTAAAAGCGATAAAAGACTTTTCAGAACTAGGTAGTGGATACCAACTTGCAATGAAAGATATGGAAATAAGAGGTGTGGGTAGTTTACTAGGAGAAGAACAAAGTGGAAAGGTTAATGCTATTGGATATGATTTATATATAGAAATGCTTCATGAGGCTATATCAGAAATCAGCGGGCAAGAAATACCTGAAGTTAACGATACTCAAATTGATCTGCCAATAAATGCATTTATACCTGCAACATGGATATTAAACAGAGAAGAGAAGCTTGAAGCTTACAAATCTGTTACTGAATGTTCAAATAATGATGAATTAACTGAATTAGCTACAGACTGGGTTAATAGATATGGAAACTTACCTAAACCTGTTGAATCCTTAATTATGATAATGAGACTAAAATTACTAGCTAAAAAATGTGGTTTTAATAAGATAAAGCTCAAAAAGCCAAACATCTTGATTGAGACAAAATTAAAAAATTCTACTTTTAAAATTCTTAAAAATTCTTTGGCAAGTAGTGTTCAAAATAAATTTAATTTTAATGAAGGCGAACTATTTTCAAACATCACTATAAGGGGCTTAGGTGCAACTGAAATTCAAAATCAAATTGATCAACTAATGTTGTGGTTCGGGTCTTTTGAAAGAGAAATAAAGAATTTCGATAAAGAACTTATTAAAAGAGATTAAATTATTAAATAATTATTTAAAATCCGCGAATCAGTTTGATTTCGGTTAGGTTTATGAAAATTTATTTATTTTATGGGTGAATATATAGACGCCGGAATCCAAACTTCGATTTTACCCTTATCAATTATTCTTTCATCAATTGTATTAGGCATATTTGCATTATTTGGAGAAGAAACAGAAAATGATGATGACGATTCTGATTCAGGAAGTGGTGGCCTAATGCAACCTATTTGAAATTATTTATAAACAATTTGTTTTGACTTTCTCTTAGAGACTTTAAATAACCTATTAAATGAACCTATTATTAAAATCAAAGCAGTAAAAGAAGATACAAAAATAAAAATCACCAAAAATATCTCATAG
>CACEFS010000052.1 GCA_902558895.1 uncultured Prochlorococcus sp. | reverse complement strand
TTTTTTGAGGATTACCCCGAAGATATTTTTCAGTTAAAAGTTTTAATTCCTCCATCGCCAATTGGCCAGCACCACTTACGGATTGATATGTTGAGACAACAACTCTTTGAATAGTCGAAAGTTTATTTAACGGAGCTAAAACTAATGTCAGCAAAATTGTAGTGCAGTTTGGATTCGCTATTACCCCATCATGATTAAATACGTCACTACCATTAACTTCAGGAACTATAAGAGGTACATTATTATCTAATCTGAAAGCACTTGAATTATCTATCAATAAAGCATTTTGTTCCATAATGGTAGATAACCATTTTTTTGAAATACTTCCACCGGCTGAAGCTAAAACTAAATCAAGATTCAGAAATTCTTCCTTAGTTGTTTTTTTTGTAACTAATTCTTCACCTTTCCAAATAATTTTTTTTCCTTTTGAACGCTCTGATGAAAGCAAGACTAATTCTGATATTGGGAAATCACGTTGTTCAAGAATTTTGAGTAATTCAGATCCCACAGCACCTGAAGATCCTAAAACAGCAACTTTTAATGGCCTATTAGGCAAAAACGGAGATTGTCTCACACTTTAAAATGATTTTTATAAATAGATTGACTATTTTTTTTACTTTATCAAAAAAATAACTTTCAAGGAAATCCCATAATGTGAAATAATTAAGTTTCGGCTTTTAGTAATTAATAAAAAAATGGCTAAAGAAGCATTAATAGTCAAAACAACTCCTCTGCCTCAAAGTAGAATCTCATTTGAATTAGAAATACCATCTGAGACATGCAAAACTTGTGTGAATGAAACAATCAGTTCTATCAGTCGTTCGGCTAAAATTCCGGGATTTAGACTTGGTAAAATTCCCAAACAAGTCTTAATCCAAAGGATTGGCATAACACAATTACATGCTTCTGCTCTAGAAAAAATTATTGATAAATCATGGCAAGAAGCGTTAAAAATAAAATCTATAGAGCCACTAAGTGAGCCAGAATTGGTAGATGGATTTGAATCTTTACTTGCAAAGTTTAGTCCTGAAAAATCACTTAAGGTTACTCTTCAAACTGATGTTGCCCCAGAATTAAAACTTAAAAAATCCAAAGGACTAAGTGTTGAAATATCAAAAACAAATTTTGATCCTAAGTCAATAGATGAAGCGTTAGAAAAATCTAGAAATCAGTTTGCAAACATTATTCCAGTTACGAATAGAGCAGCAAAATTAGGAGATATTGCTGTAGTTAGTTTCAAAGGAAAATATAAAGATTCTGGTAAAGAGATTGATGGTGGAACAAGTGAATCAATGGATCTTGAGTTAGAAAAGAACAAAATGATTCCCGGTTTCGTTGAGGGAATCGTAAAGATGAAAATTGGTGATACTAAAACACTTAACCTTAAATTTCCTGAAGATTATTCTCATGAGGATTCAAGAGGCAAAGAGGCAATCTTTGAAGTAAATCTTAAGGATCTTAAGGAAAAAGAATTGCCTGAACTTAATGACGATTTTGCAAAACAGTCTGGCAACAAAGAATCATTAAAAGAATTAAAGAAAGATATTGAAAAGCAACTTAAAGATAATTTTGAAAAAACTCAAAAAGATATCAAAATTGAAGCTTTACTAGATGCCTTAACAAACGAATTGGTTGCTGAAATTCCAAAATCTATGATCGATATAGAAGTTAGGAATAATATTGAACAAACCGCTCAAAGATTTGCTCAACAAGGTCTTGATGTTAAATCTACTTTCACTCCGGAATTAGTTAAGTCATTAGCAGAGTCCACAAGGCCTCAGGCTGAAAAAAATGTTCAAAGAAATTTAGCTTTAAAAGCATTAGCTGAAACAGAAAACATAAAAGTTGAAAAAGATGAAATTGATTCAAAAATGAAAGATTATGAAGATGCAATCTCTCAATCTTCAAAACAAATAGATATTAAAAAATTAACAGAGGTAATAACTAATGATTTACTCAAAGAAAAATTAATTATTTGGCTTGAAGAAAATTCTGAAGTAAAAGAAAAAACTACAAAAACTTCTAAAGCTACCAAAACCTCCAAAACAACAAAAGCCACAAAAACTGCAAAAACTACAAAAACTCAAAATCAAAAAGAAAAAAAATAATTTATGAAATTTCCTACTAATTAAACAAAAACCCCTTAAATTACCTATAAGACGAAAACTAATTTGTGAACTCAGAAAAAAAACATTTAATCCAAAGCTCAATAAGTTCTTACAAAAGTAATAATAAAACTATTGCTGCTGTTCCTACCGTTATAGAACAATCAGGTAGAGGAGAAAGAGCTTTTGATATATATTCAAGACTATTAAGGGAGAGGATAATTTTTTTAGGTACTGGAATTAATGATCAAGTATCTGATTCACTTGTTGCACAATTATTATTTCTAGAAGCAGAAGATCCAGAAAAAGACATACAAATATATATCAATTCTCCTGGAGGCTCAGTAACTGCAGGAATGGCCATATACGATACTATGCAACAAATATCCCCTGATGTAGTGACAATATGCTTTGGAGTGGCGGCAAGTATGGGGGCATTCCTTCTTTCTGGAGGAGCAAAGGGTAAAAGATTGGCTTTACCTAATTCTAGGATTATGATTCATCAACCTCTGGGAGGTGCACAAGGTCAAGCAGTGGAAATTGAAATACAAGCTAAAGAAATACTTTTTCTCAAGAAAACATTAAATTCGCTTTTAGCCGAACATACTGGT
>CACEFS010000051.1 GCA_902558895.1 uncultured Prochlorococcus sp. | reverse complement strand
ACTGGTACTGTGCAGCAAAGGGATATGCAAGAACAATTTTTAGACAGTATGGATCTTGAAAGAGAGAGAGGAATTACTATCAAATTACAGGCCGCTAGGATGAAATATAAAGCTGACGATTCCCAAGAATATGTTTTGAATTTAATAGATACTCCAGGGCATGTTGATTTTTCTTATGAGGTTAGTAGATCTCTACAAGCTTGTGAAGGCGCCTTACTTGTTGTTGATGCAAGTCAAGGAGTAGAAGCTCAAACCTTAGCTAATGTTTATCTTGCCTTAGAAAATAATCTTGAAATAATTCCTGTTTTAAATAAAGTTGATTTACCAGGGGCTGATGCTGAAAAAATAAAACAAGAAATAGAGGAAATTATTGGACTTGATACATCTAATGCAATAAATTGTTCAGCAAAAACTGGAGTTGGTATTAAAGATATTTTGGAAGCAATCGTAAGAAGAGTACCTTCTCCTAAAGATGAAATTAAACTACCTACAAAGGCACTGATTTTTGATTCTTATTACGATCCGTACAGGGGAGTTATTGTTTATTTCAGGGTGATATCTGGGTCTCTAAATAAGAGAGAAAAAATATTATTAATGGCAAGTAAGAAAAATTATGAACTAGATGAGATAGGAATAATGGCCCCTGATCAGCAGCAAGTTGATGAATTACATGCAGGAGAAGTTGGTTATTTAGCTGCTTCTATAAAATCAGTTGCTGATGCGAGAGTGGGAGATACGATTACTCTTTTAAATTCACCTGCCAATGATCCTTTGCCAGGATATAAGACAGCAAATCCTATGGTTTTTTGTGGCTTATTCCCTACTGATGCTGATCAATTCCCAGATTTAAGAGTATCCCTAGAAAAATTACAATTATCTGATGCAGCTTTAAAATATGAGCCGGAAACCAGTAGCGCAATGGGCTTCGGATTTAGGTGCGGATTCTTAGGACTTCTTCATATGGAGATTGTTCAAGAAAGATTAGAAAGAGAATATGACTTGGATCTAATCGTAACGGCACCATCAGTTATTTATAAAGTTAATCTAAATCAGAAGGAACATATCTTTATTGATAATCCTTCCACAATTCCTGATCCACAACTTAGAGAATCAATAGAAGAGCCTTATGTGAAAATGGAAATTTATGCGCCCAATGAATTTAATGGAACATTAATGGGTTTATGTCAGGAAAGAAGGGGAGTATTTATAGATATGAAATACATAACAACAGATCGAGTTACCTTGATTTATGAAATTCCATTAGCAGAAGTTGTTACAGATTTCTTTGATCAAATGAAAAGTAGAACCCAAGGTTATGCATCAATGGAATATCATTTGATTGGCTATAGAAAAAATGACCTTGTTAGATTAGATGTTTTAATAAATTCAGAAAGAGCAGATCCATTAACTTCTATTGTTCATAAAGATAAGGCTTATGGAATTGGCAGAAATTTAGTTGAGAAATTAAAAGAACTTATTCCAAAACAACAATTTAAAATACCTATTCAAGCATCAATCGGTAGCAGGATTATTGCAAGTGAAAGCATAAGTGCTTTGCGAAAAGATGTTTTATCTAAATGTTATGGAGGGGATATTTCTAGGAAAAAGAAACTTTTAAAGAAACAAGCCAAAGGTAAAAAGAGGATGAAGGCAATGGGTAAAGTTGAAGTCCCTCAAGAAGCTTTTATGGCAGTCTTGAAATTAAACCAGTAATTTCTTTTAATTTAAAATTTATAGCTATTTATTTTTAAAAGAATTGGGTATATTTCATTTATATCTTTAAAAAAAGATTTTGGATATTAACTCATTTAATCGTGTCGGCCCAAATATCAGAAAAGCTGGATTTTTAATTGTACTTTTTTATCTTCTTATTGTTTTAATAATGAAATTTTTAGAAGCCAATAATTTTTTTGGCTATTCATTTTCAATATTAAACAATGATATCTTTGCTCCTCCTTCTCTTAATCATTTTTGTGGCACAGATAGATTAGGAAGAGATGTTTGCTTAAGAACTTTGCAAGGATCATCATTAGCGATAGAAGTTGTATTCTTAGCTATTCTTTTTTCATTAAGTTTGGGTTTGCCATTGGGATTATTAAGTGGATATTTTGGTGGTTTTTTTGATAAATGCTTATCACTAATAATGGATACTATTTTTTCAATACCTGTAATTTTGCTTTCAGTTGTTGTGGCTTTTGTATTGGGTAAGGGTATCCTTAACGCGGCTTTGGCATTGTGTATTGTTTACTCTCCCCAATATTTTAGATTAATCAGAAATCAGACAATATTGGTTAAATCCGAAACTTATGTGGAGGCAGCTCAAGTTGCAGGAGCTGATGTTAAAAAAATTATTTTTAAATATATTCTCCCAAATGTAATAACGCCATTGCCTATTCTGCTTACCCTAAATGCTGCAGATGCTGTTTTGGTATTAGGAAGTTTAGGATTTTTAGGGCTTGGCGTTCCTGCAGATGTCCCAGAGTGGGGAAGTGATTTAAATCTGGCTCTTGCCGCTTTACCTACAGGTATCTGGTGGACGGCTTTGTTCCCTGGTTTGGCAATGTTTTTTTTAGTTTTAGGTCTTTCGTTTATAGGAGAGGACCTTGAAGAAATTTTTGATAGTCAAAATTCTGAATAAATTTAATTATCTGTAATAGGATCAAGTTCTCCTTGATCATTCAACTTTGGATATTCTTTAGCTGATTTTTTATACACCGCAGCTAATTCTGGGTAACACCATT
>CACEFS010000050.1 GCA_902558895.1 uncultured Prochlorococcus sp. | reverse complement strand
AACATAAATCCTAAATTAAGTGAAGTAAGAGCTAATAATAAATTAATCCCTGCAAATGATATAGACCTTAATCTTTACAGGAATATGGGAATTACATATTTGTGCAGTACAAGCACGAACGGAACTGACTCTGAATTTGAAAAATCTTTAGTTGTTGCAGCAAATTTATTTTCTACTGTCATACAGCAAAAACACGGGGGTTTTATTAAAGAAGGTAATATGAAAGAACAAAAGATTGAACCCAGAATATTGGTAAATAACATCATATTCCAATTAGTAGGTGGAGCTCTTACTATTTGCCCAGTTAATGTACCTGAGTCTATGGGGGAAGCATTTAAAAATCAGTATGATAATAAGATTAAAGAATTAAACAAAAAATAAATTTATTGATTATCTAAACATTGAACTTACAGAACTTTCTTCGTGGATTCTCCAAATAGCTTCCCCCAACATATTTGCCACAGAGAGAACTTTCAACTGAGGAAAATTATCTTTGTGTATAACCGGTATACTGTTAGTAACAATGACTTGTTCAAAAAGATTCTTGGTACTTAATCTTTCATAGGAAGGAGGAGAAAATACAGCATGTGAGGCACATGCAAATATTCTTTTAGCTCCCTCTTTTTTTAGTAAATTAGCTCCAGAACAAATTGTTCCTCCCGTGTCTATCATATCGTCTATAAGAATAGCTGTTTTACCTTTTACTTCTCCAATAACCGTTAGACTTTCAGCGATATTATGTGCGGATCTCCTTTTATCAATAATAGCTAACGGAGCATCTTTCATTAATTTTGCGAATGCTCTTGCTCTCGCCACTCCTCCTACATCAGGAGAGACAACTACGACTTCCTCTAAGTTTAAAGTTTCTAAATAATCAATTAATACAGGTGAACCGTAAATATGATCGCAAGGTATATCAAAATAACCTTGTGTTTGAGCAGAATGTAAGTCCATAGCAAGAACTCTATCAACTCCTGATTTCTCAAGTAAATTAGCAGTTAGTTTTGCAGTTATAGACTCTCTTCCTGAGGTTTTTCTATCTGCCCTTGCATAACCAAAATAGGGAATCACGGCCGTTATTTGTCTTGCAGACGCCCTCTTGCATGCGTCCACCATTATCATAAGCTCCATTAAACTATCGTTTACAGGAGCGCATGTAGGCTGTATTAGGAATACATCACAACCTCTAATAGATTGCTGAATCTGGACATAAAGTTCTCCATCAGCAAATTTTTTGGATATTAAAGGTACATTTTTTATACCTAAGTATGATGCAATTTCTTCAGCTAATTTTGGATTTGTAGTACCACTTACTAGCCTTAATCTACTATTAGTTAGATTAAAATTGGATTCTTTATTCTGCACTGCCGTGATAAAACTTGTCACGAAATTTGCACTATAAAACTATATACTTATCGTAGTCGTTTATGTGAATTTCGCAAAAGATAATAATTAGATCTTTTGAAAAGTCACATCAATTGAGAAATATAGTTGATAGGGTATCGCTACTTATTTATATCTATTAACCCCAAAAACAAGTATAAAGTTTGTCAATTAAAAAAAATTTGTATATGGTTTATTTTAGAGAATTAAAAACACTTCAAGTGCAAAGAATCAAAATATTATTAAAAGATGCCTATACAGTCAATTCTTGAAAAAAAATCACTAGGCGTACTTTTACATCCATCATGTATTCCGGGAGGAAGAGTATGTGGAACTTTTGGTAGAGGAGCAAAAGATTGGATAAAAAAACTACATAAGCATGGAATTGAGTACTGGCAATTCTTACCTCTTAATCCTACTGACTCTACAGGTTCTCCATATAGTTCCCCATCTAGTTTTGCACTAAACCCATGGTTTTTGGATATTGACGATTTAATTGAGAAAGGTTTTATCTTTATTTCAAATAAAGAAAGTCTAGGCCCAACAAATCAGAATAAAGATTATTTTGATTTTGATATTGCAGATGATTTAACAAAGAAATTAGGTCACCTCCTTTTGGAAAGTTGGAGTATTCAATCTGAAGAAAGAAAAATTAATTTCAATAACTGGATCAGTAGAAATTCTTGGGTTGAAGATTATGCAACATTTGTTGTTATCAGAGAGGAATTTAATATGTTGCCTTGGTGGAAATGGCCTAAAGAATTTAAAATAAAAAATAATAAGTTCTTAAAATCGTGGATTGAGAAAAAAAGTGAAGAGATACTTATTAAAAAATTAATCCAGTGGCATCTTGATGAGCAATGGTGCGCTATTAAAAACCTCGCAAAATCAAGAAATATTAAGCTTATAGGAGATTTACCTTTTTATGTATCGAGGGATAGTGCCGATGTATGGAGTAATAAATCATTATTTTCAATTTTGAAAAATGGAGATTTAATCTTTCAAAGCGGAGTACCACCTGATTATTTTTCTTCAACAGGACAATTATGGGGTACCCCAACATACTTTTGGTCAAAACATAAGAGGACTAACTTCAATTGGTGGAGAAAAAGATTTCAAAGGCAATTTGAACTTGTGGACATATTGAGATTTGATCATTTCAGAGGTTTAGCGGGTTACTGGAGAGTTAATGGCAGTTCTAATTCGGCAACTATTGGGAAATGGATAAATTCTCCCGGCAGATCACTATTAAATAAAGTAAAAAAGGATCTAGGGGCTAACTACTTACCAATTATTGCTGAGGATCTGGGAGTAATAACACCAGATGTAGAGAAATTAAGGAAAAATTTTGAACTGCCTGGCATGAAAATATTACAATTTGCTTTTGATGGCAATGAAGATAATCCTTATTTACCTAAGAATATTAAAGGAAAAAATTGGGTTGTTTATACTGGTACTCATGACAACTCTACTTCTGTTGCATGGTGGGAATATTTAGATTATGAATCCAAAAAAAGAATAAAAGATGAGTATAAATTTTCAGAAAATCCTTCTTGGGATTTAATAGAAATTGGCATGGAAACAAATGCTAATCTCTTTATAGCGCCAATACAAGATCTATTATCTCTAGACGATTTAAGTAGATTAAATAAGCCTGGTACCACAAAAAATAACTGGAAATGGAAGTTAAATAGATCTTTAGAAGAAATAGAAAAAAACATAAAAATCTTTAGTGATCTAGGAAATAATTTTGGGAGAACTCGAAAATAGAGTT
>CACEFS010000049.1 GCA_902558895.1 uncultured Prochlorococcus sp. | reverse complement strand
ATTCAATTCGTTCTTCTAAATAAGTCTTCATTTAATAAGATGGCTTAAGTTTTTGGCTAGGTATCCATCTTGGTTTATCTATAATCCATTTTTCTCTATCTTCATATTTAACAGTCCATAAAAGAAATGAAGAAATTTCTTTTAGAGTTATGCCAACCAAATATTTTGTTTTTGGACTTATTGATATAAATCCAAATAATAATATTAATAAAATAAGTTTAAATATACCTTTAATCATTTAAAAACTCAGCGTAATTTTTGCGAACTTTTTAATTAATGCAATTCTTATAACCTTCAATCTTTGCTAGTTCATCAATATTCAAACCTGTTTCTTCTAGTAAAGTTTCTCCTATATCGTCCTTATTAAATTTAGTTAAAGCTCCCTTAGTAGAGGACCTAATACATTGGTTTTTGTATTTTGCTTCTTTGACAACAGGAGATAAATAAAAACCAAACAAGATGATAAAAGCTCCATAGGTTACAACTTTTCTATGGTTTTCCCACCATTCATAAAATTTATTGGACACGAAAAATAAATTACTATTTTTTATTTTAAATTGACTGTCAAGAAATTACTTTAGATATTTAAGGATTGTTTAATTTATTGTTTTTTTCATTAATAGATTTAACCCAAGAATAATATCTTGATTTTCTAATCCTTTGCTCTTTCGAGACCAATCTATCCGCAGATTCTAGGGGTGATTCTCCTTTCTCAACTTTTGTTGTAATAGAAATACCAAAACCTTTTGCTTCAATTTTTGCAATGCCACCCTCTAAAAAAAATAAAAAAGACCAACCTTTGTTCCATCCTAAATAAAAGGGATTTCGATACATCGCATTCTTTTGGAGGTTCTCTTTAAATGATATTTTCCTTTTCAAGGAGTTACTTGTATTCACTATTACCAAATAAGAAGTTTACGGCGGATTATTTCTGGAAAGTAATTTTAGTATTTAAAGAATTACCAGAGGAATACTTGACGCTTACCAGTAGTACATTTATATTAATAGTTCAAATGTATTATTCCTATGACTCCAGGAGTTGCTAATGTTCGGACTTATTTTTATCGTGGCAGCCTTATTGACCACCCAACTGGCTGGTTGTTTAACAAAAAAAGGGGTTTATTAATTTTTTTTGAGAGTTATAAGAAATCTGTTTCTAATAATTTAAAAGTATATACTCATCTTTTCTATGCAAATGAATTAGGTGAACCAGCCCAAATTAAAAATTCAAGAATTCATTCTATTGAGTGTGCTTGTGAAACATGGAATGAATTAATTTCAGGAGGTTGGCAAATTGTTACTAATAAATTCCAGTAATCATGATCAAGGTAAATCCGTCAAAATGGGAATACCTAAAAGAATCTACCCTAAAACGAAAACAAACAAAGATTTGTATTACTTGCAATCACTTTCGCTACAGCACTACAGAAACTTTTGCTACTATCTTGATCTGTCCAAAATACGAAAAACGTATACTACAGGGTGATGATTTACTTTAACGTTGTGAGTATTGGCAAAAAAATAGGACGATGTTTTCTCCTTAAGCACCTTAATTATTCTCTAATTAAACTTCTCTAGGTAGAGATATTTAATTATGTAAACAAAGCATTATTTTATACAACTTAAAAAATTCTTCTTAAGTAATTTTGAAAGATGATTCAATTCTACCTTTCCTTATTTTTATTAGTTGTTCTCACATTTTTTGCACTTTTATTAGATGCACCAGAATTGGCTTCTTTAATTCAAACATTTTAGAAAATAATAAATCAGCATTTTTACTGATTTACTTTCTTAATAAGTAAGTCGTAGGTTTAACTTGTTGAATAGGAGGGATCTAATGATTGACAGTCCACCAAGGGAGTTTAATTATAAAATTTAAATCTAGATAAAACTAATGCTAAATTTGGAATGAATCTTCTATCTGACATTCATTCCTTTTTAATTTTTTTCTAAAAAATATAAATCATGAATATTAAATTTTAAAAGTAAAAAATTTGTCTTATTAAAATGATTTGAGGCTTAAGTCTCTTCTTAGATAATGGCTAATTTTACCTGAATCCAAAACCAGTTTTTTGTTCTTCTTTTTCTTCCCATTCATTAATAATTAGTTTTAGTAAACTTTTAAGTTCTGAATTCGAAGCATCAGTATCTTTTTGAAGATTTATACAAATGTTTTTTATTTCCTCAAAAGCATTATCAATTAATATTGTTTTTTGATCTGGATTAGCCATAGAATTTTAATATGCTCCATTACAGTTGAACCCACTGCAGTTAATAACCCTGAAAATATTCATTACAAAATTGTGGAATCCTTCATCATAAAAAAATGCCCAGGTTATAAATATAGCAAAACCAGAGACAGCAAAAGCAGCATATTGAAGCCAATGTATTCCATATCTATCAAATCCATTTTTATCAAAATCAGAATTACTCAATTGCTTTTTTACCTATAATAAAAATTTTTTTTTTAAAAGGAGAGTTTGTTTTGAACGAGAGATTTATTTTTTCTATAAGACCTTGATGGATTGATAGTTTAAATAAAACCAGGAATTATCCAGCCAAAAAAACCGTAGTTTATTATCAAAGCTAAAAAACCAATCATAGCTAATCTCCCATTTGTTATTTCGGCATTTTCCCAAAATTTACCTAAGTAGTTTTTAATTTTTTTCGAATTTTTATCTATCAAATAATTTGGTTCTAAAGGTTCCTGCAACCTTTTGATGGCGTATAAAGAGAATTGAATTGTAATTGCGACGATAACAACTATAAAACTAGTAAGTGCATCCATTTTTAGATTATGTATGTGATCATTTATTAAGCCAAAAGTGAATGACAATTGTTTATATCAAAAATTTCCTTATACCGCTTTATTGACAAAGGAAACATTAACTTAAATTATTAATTAATGTAACATATTTAAAAAAATTTGGTATGAATTCTTACTTTTTCTTTGGATTTAAAATTTTTAAGAACTTTATTGTTACATTTATGTGTCAGTATTTTCTCAAAAGTAGTCTTAAAGGAATTGCAATATTAGTTTTAAAATCTTGTTTCTTCAGGTTAGATAATATTGAGATTTTTTATAGGAGCTTTGTTTTCAATGTTATTTAAATTAATTTTTAAAAACTATAAATTATTACTTTTGTTTGATTTCAGGAAGGTAGAATTTGTTGCCTAATGTATAACCAATTGACATAAGTACGAACCCAATAAGTTGAGGTAAATGAGAATTTGCAAGAGAGATTTTTTCAATCATTTCTAAATATATAAAATAATATAATAATAAAAAATTTTTAATTATGTAAATCTATATTTTTTTTGATTCTTTAATTTCACCAGATTTTTTTAGTGAATTAACAAGTCTTTCATTTTCTGTCTTTAAATTTTCTAAT
>CACEFS010000048.1 GCA_902558895.1 uncultured Prochlorococcus sp. | reverse complement strand
GGATTTATGTGAATTTGTAAATATTGTATCGATAGAGTATGAAAAGATCTAATAGAGCACTACTAAGCTATTTTTTTCTTTTGAGTTTTTTTTCTCCAGCTTACTCAATTCCAAATTTTAAGACTCAAGGTAATTTTAATAAATATAATAATGACCTAATAAATATTCATCAAAAAAATACTTCTAAATCAATTAACGAAACAATTAACGAAAAAAGTAATCTTGATATTTCCAAAAAAATTTATGAAAACAATTTTATTAAAGAATTAACAAAAAAAAGCTATTCTTCAAAAGAAATAGAAAATAAACAACTAGCCAAAGACATTTTGTTTACCACTTTCAAAGATAATTTTAAAGATCTTAGTTCAACATATGTTTCGCCATTTGGATATCCAATAAAAAGAGCTCCAGACGAAAGTTTAATTAATTGTCAATCTAAAGAATGCTTTGAATAAAAATAATAATTATTAATTAAATTTCAACATCCAAATTTTGATTTTATAAAACCTACAATTCTTGTAATGATCTAGTTTTAGTTTGGAAGTTTGAAAGTAACATCCTTAGATAAGAAACCTTCCTTAACTTGATATTTCCTTTAAGACTCATTCCAACTCTTAAATCTAATGTTGATGAATCTTTTAGATTTAATTTTTGAGATTTAAGTTTTACTCTTACAGGATAAATGTCTTCACTTCCTTGAAGTCCCTTTTCTGGGCGAATTGAGTCTTTACCTATTGTAGTAATAGTCCCTTCGATAACACCAAAATCACTAGAGGGATATGAATCTATACTAATATCAACCTCCATATCTTTCTTAATAAATCCTATATCGGAAGAAGGGACTTCAAGATAAGCATTCAAATCTCCCATTGGAACAACTTTTACTATTGTTTCCGTCATCTGAGCTGCATAACCTGGATTTATAGGTTTAAGGTCAAAAATATAACCTTTAACTGGTGATCTGATTAATTTATTGTCTATGTTCAGATTGTTTTCCTTTAATTGACCTTTAAGATCATTAAGTGATTTATTCAAATTCTGAATTTGACTTAAGGTAATATTTGTCTTCTCACTTAAATTTAAATCAAACTCAACCAACTCTGTAAGTAAATTATTAACTTTAGCTTCTTGGTTTAAAACCTCCAATTCCGAAACGACTCCATCAAGAACGTAAGATTTAAATTTTTCCAATATTTTTATTTGAATATCTAAATTTTGTTCTAATACTTTCTTTTTATTTTCGTACAAAGCTATCTCGTCCTCAAAATTAGAACGTAAAAACAAAATTTGATTTTCTATAAGATCCACTTGATTAGCTAATGTTTTTGAAAGATTCGTATTTGTGTCTAACTTTATTTCCATAAGAATCTGACCTTTTTTCACGATCTCTCCTTCATTAATTCGAATTGTATTAATTACACCTGCCATAGGCATTTTAATATCTTTAACTTTCCCAACAGGGATTATTTTTCCTGTTACGACGATAATTTCCTCAGTTTTCGCAAAAGTCAGAAATGATATGAATATAAATGTGCTTGAAATGATAATAGAACTAGTAATTTTTAAAAGATTCTGATCATTATGTATGAATATATCTTTGTCAGAATTACTTTTAAAATTGAGGTTAAATCTAAATTTTTTTTTAAAAATATCCGCTAATACTTTTAATTTGGGGTTAAATTTTGGAAACTTTTTTAAAGTATCATTTATCACTTTGAATAAAGTAGTATTCTTTTTAGACATTTTTATATAACGAAGAATATATCAAATCTTTCTCTAGCAAATCCTCATGTTTTCCTTGAGAAGATAGATAACCTTGATCAAATAGTAAAATTTTATCAGCTTTCTTTATATTAAAAAGTCTGTGAGTAATCATTAGAATAGTAGTACTTTTTCTTTTTTCTAATAAATTTTTTATAAATAAACTTTCAGTTTCTGTATCCAAAGCACTGGTTGCTTCATCTAATATAAGAATCTTTGGATTTTTAACTAATGCTCTTATTATTGCAATCCTTTGTCTTTGTCCCCCACTAAGAGTGGTTCCTCTCTCGGTGATTTGCGTGTTGTAACCTAATGGTAATTCCATGATGAAATCATGGGCCATACAAATTTTTGCAGTCTCAATTATTGCACTTTCTGAAAATCCACTATCTCCAAAAGTTATATTTTCCATTATTGTTCCAGAAAATAAAAGAGGATCTTGAGAAACAATTCCAATCTGTCTTCGTAAAGAACTTAACTGTACTTTGTTTATATCAAATCCATCGATAAAAATCCTGCCATTTGTAGGATCATATAGTCTTGAAATAAGCTTGCAAAAAGTACTCTTGCCGCTACCACTTTTACCTACAATACCTACAAATGATTTACTCTCTAATTCACAATTAATTGAATTAAGATTTAGAGATGCTTTATTTGTAAAAGAAAAAGAAACATCATTAAATACAATATTTCCTGAGACTTCTGGGAGCTGAATCTTTCCCAAATCATCTGAATCATCTTCTCTTGAAGTATTAACAATATCTCCTAACCTTTCAAAACTGATTTTAATTTCTTGGTATTGTTGCCAAATAGAACTCAACCTAAGAATTGGTTGGGTTACGTAGCCAGCAATGATTCTGAAAGCAATTAATTGACCAAGAGTTAATTCACCTTTCAAAACCATTGATGCACCAACCCAGATTACGATTAACTGAGATATCTTCTGCAAAACTGACGTTATTTGATTTAGAGAAATTGCAGTAATATTACGCTTATAACTACTTGAAATAAATTTTGAATAAAAATTCTGCCACTTCCATCTACTAGAAGTCTCAGCATTTTGTGTTTTTATAGTTTGAATACCTGAAACAGTCTCTACAAGGTAACTTTGTGTCTCAGCATTATCAACTGCAGCATCTCTATGTTGGGTTCTAAAAATTGGGGACCCATAGATAATAATTAAAATTTGTATTGGAACTACAGACAAAGCTACTAATGCAAGTTGAGCACTATAAACAAAAAGGATAAATATATATATAAAGGCGAATAATACATCTAAAATAGAACTAATTCCTTGTGAAGTAAGGAAATTTCTAATCTTTTCTAACTCACTTATCCTATTTGCCAGCTCGCCAACTGGTCTTTTATCAAAATACTCTAGAGGCAATCTAAAAAGATGATCTATGATAATAGATCCTAATTTTTGATCAATTCTATTAGTTGTTTCAGTAAGGATAAAAGATTTAATACTTGCCAAAACAGATTCTAGAATAGTTATGGTAAATAGGGCAAATCCCAATATTTGCAATGTATCTAAGCTTCTTTGAGTTATTACTTTATCTATAATAACTTGAATCAAAAGAGGATTTGAAAGAGCAAATAATTGCACAATTAAACCTGTTATCAGAATGTAGAAAAGAGTATTTTTGTAATTCTTTAAGATAGGTATAAACCAACTGACTGAAAAATTATTTTGAGGAGTTGTTCTTCTTTTAGAAAGGTTTAAAATACTGATGTTTTCTTCATATAAGTTATCAAGTTCATTAATTGATAGAGATACTATTCCTTCAGGTGGGTAATTAATGGTAAGGATATAATTATCTGAATTCAGAGCTAAAGCTAATTTACCTTTATAAATTATGAGAGAAGGTGTTTTTAATGAAAGAGCTTGTTTCTTTGATACTTTCCCGTATGAAACATCCAACGAAAGTCCATTTGCTATTTCAGCATAATTAATATAAGAAAATCCCTTTTTTGAACTCTCTACAAAATTTAAATAATTACTAATAACTTCTTCTCTGAAGACAATGTTCATCAATTTGCAAAGATTTTCGAAGCAAATTAG
>CACEFS010000047.1 GCA_902558895.1 uncultured Prochlorococcus sp. | reverse complement strand
CGAAACTAAATAGTGAAAAAAGAAAAATAGAAAATATATTTTATTCCAATATCCCTAATTTCAAACCAAAAATTATCGAAATTAACGATATTAAAAAAGTCCTACCAAATAAATCTGTTTTAGTTGAGTTTCAGAAATATAAGCCAGTTGAATTTATATCACCTTTAAATTTTGAATTTCGTGATGATCAATATATTGCGTTAGTTTTAAATTCAAATGGAGACTTAAATTTTATCGAATTAGGTTCAGCAGAAAAGATAGAGAAATTAATTTCAGATGCACTATATTCAACAAAGGAATATTTTGATGATGCAGATCTACTTTGGAAGGAATTAGGTAATATAATTTTGAATCCAATAATAGATGTTATTGGAGACTCTGATACTTTATTTATTTCTCCTGATGGCGAATTAAATCGAGTTCCGTTCTCTGCATTAAAAATTGAAAATTCAGATCGATATTTAGTTGATAAATATAATTTGCGATTAATAACAACAGGTAGAGAATTATTAACTTTAGAAAAGCAAGAAAATTCAAATAAAAATAAATCCATTGTTATTGCTAATCCATTTTTCGACTCAAAAGGTATTTCAATAAATCAAAATTATGACTTTAAAGAAAAAAGATCTAACTTAAGTCAATTAAAACAATGGCGAGCATTACCTTACTCTGAAAGAGAAGGTGAAGTAATTTCTAAATTAATTAATGGTGAATTGGTCGTGGGAGATAAAGCAAGCTCTACGTTTCTAAAACAAAAAGAATCACCACAAATTATTCATATAGCAAGCCATGCTGAATTTCTCTCAGATCAGAAAGATGAATTTAACCCTTTATTATTAGGAAGGATAATTTTTGCTGGAGCAAATAATCCCAATTCTTTTGATGATGGAATTTTAACAGCTTCTGAAATAACAAGGCTTAATTGGAAAGGAACAGATTTAGTAGTTATATCTGCTTGTGATTCTGGTTTAGGAGAAATAAAATCGGGAGAGGGTTTATATGGACTAAAAAGAGCAATAAATATTGCTGGAGCAAAATCAAGTCTTCTTTCTTTATGGAGAGTAGATGATGAAGCTACTTCAAAATTTATGGAAAGTTTTTACATAAAGCTTAAAGAAGGACAGGGGAAAGCTGAGGCATTAGCCAATACGCAAAAGGAGTTTAGAAATAGTAAAGAATATAGTCATCCAAATGTATGGGCTGCATTTCAATTGAGTGGAGATTGGAGATCTATACAATTCAATTCTTCCTTCTAGATAGGTTCTCATACCATTTCCGCCAAGTCAGATGCCCTCTCAAGATCCTTAGTCTGGAATCTTGCATAACTTTTTAGATTTGTGTTTTGATCATGGCCCATTAAATCGGCAATTTGTTTTATTGTTCTCAAAGTTCCATCTTGATTTGGTTTGGTGTGAGCGACGTACGCATATCTATGGCGAAAACTATAGGGAGTACATTCTAGACCTTCTGCTTTTGCTTCCTCGCAAAGAGACTTCCATACGTTCTTAATGCTTTTCTTTCTCAAGTATTCTCCTAAATACTGCCCTCCTTTCCCTTTTGGTATTTTTGGTAATTTTTCTCCAGCTGCCAACCTCTGCACCAAGTTATAACACCAGTCAAAAGCTTTCCCATCTATATCTCTAACTAGAAAAGGTAATAATTTTCTTTCTTTAAAAGAAGAATTTGTCTTCTGATAAGTACACCAAAGTTCTGACTTATTGTTTCTTAAAACCAGATGATTTAGTTCTTCTGGTCTTAGTCCATAAACTGCACAAAGTTGAACAGCAAATTTCCATCTTTGGGCTTGATCATTATCTCTGAAGTTATCAACTAATCTTCCTATCTGGGAATCTGTTAAGGGATAACCTATTCTCTTGCTTTTACCAATCAGATCATCTCTTTCCCCCGCAACTTTCGGATCAAGTGGTCGCCAATGTGAGGGGAACTCTTCATTGTTGCAGCAATAATCCAGAAATTTATTAAAGGCTAATCTCATATGCCTTCTTTGAGTCGTGCCCAACTCCCAACCAGTTATTTGTTTGTACTTTCCATGAACATATTCATTAAGTACTTTCTTATGAAGTGTCTTTGAGTTTTGCGGTTTATATTTTGCGTTATTCATATAGAACATAACTCCCTCCAAAACTGGAAGATGTTTATTCTTCCAAGTTGGTTCTTTTATTATTCTTGTGTTGGTTTTTCTATAACGAATGAGCGCACCTTCCCAATCAAGCTTTCGTTCAGAAGAGGCACTATGTGTGAATTTAAAGGCAGTTCTGATAGGAATCAAACCATTATTTTGCTTATAAGTATCTGCTCCAACTTTTATAAACTGTATAGCTTCAGGCCATTGTGATTCATCCCATGAAAAGGGAAGATTCACAGAAGTTCTTCCCTCTTTCTTATTTCCTACTATAAGACGCATATTCCCTCTGTCATTTTCTACTGTCCAACCTGCTCCAACAGAAGCTTTTAAGGCCTTTCTAAACACTTTTACCCAACTGTTTGAATCCGCCACCAACCGACCGAGTGCTATTCTTATCGTCCACGGAAATCCGTGGATTTTCAACCCATAAATGCAAAAGTGTGCAGTCTCGTGCAGTCTTATTCAGATTATGACTTAAGTTATAGCTTGAACTCCTTTGTCTCACTAATATCGCCTCAGTGCTTTGGGAGCACTAGGTCGCAGGTTCGAATCCTGTCGCCCCGATCAGTTATTGCAGTAGGTTTGGGATATTCACTATTCGTCTTAATATAAGATTTGCCCCTCTAGTAGCCCCTCCTGAGCTATAGCTTGCTATTACTTGCACCTATTGGTGCTCCTTTTTCCCCTCCTGTTTCTTACTCGTTAGCATAAGTGTCGTTGTAAATTTCAACTAGATTTCTTCCCTTGTGATACCAATACTTGCTCCCTCTAATATTTCTAGGATTATCTAATAATTTTTTAGTTAATCCAGTTAAGTAATATTCTTCGCCTTCATATTCAACCTTTCTTTGATTCTTGACTGTACAAGTTATATTTTGATCTAGTTCATATGTAAATACATCTCCAACCTCTAGCCCCATCTCAAAATAATTAACTACTGGTAATCTATCTTTTTTAAACTTTTCAACTGATGCTTTAGCTTCTACATCAACACTCTCAGCTTCTTTTCTAACTGATGGAGTCATATCTTTTATTTCCAGTAACTTTAAAAAAGCTATTGCTTGCTCAGGGTCAATCTTAAAAAATTCTCTTTTAATATTTACTCTGTCTTTCTTAAATCCTAAATGGAAAGCTTTTTCAGTCTCATCTACATCTTTAACTTTTGCCGCATATTCACACTCAAAAGGTAATGGAACTCCAGTTGAATATAAATCTGCAAGTCTTAAAGAGACATCTCTAGTAGTTTTTCCAATCTTCACTAAATCTGGCATTGCAGGATTAGTTAAAACATAAACAGTGCCTTCCATAAAAATTATTCCTTACATATATTGAATAATAAATAATTAACTTTTCATTGAAAAATTTATAGTGTAATATCTCAATAAATTTAACAGTGAAATGACAAAACTTTACAAAGTAAATGAAGGGAAGATGCTCTTTGGAGTTTGTACTGGCCTTGGAGCCACTGGTGGTGCATCAGTTACTACATGGAGAATAGTTTTCGCAGTAAGTTCTCTTTTCCTTTTCTTCCCAATAGTTATTTATTTCGTAATGGGTGTTGCTCTTCCTGTAGCAAAGAAAAAGAATGACATCTCTAAAATTGAAGAGGTAGAGGTCAAGAAAGAATTAGGAGGTAATGTTGATAAAATCGAAGTAGAACTTGAGAAAATAAAAGAAATGAGAGATAAAAATTTAATATCGGAAGAAGAATTTCAAAGCCTAAGAAATAAAACGTTGGGATTATGATGCTTTCATGTAGCACTCGTGAAGTTGAAGAGCCCCTCCGAGAGCCCCTCCTGACTAATATCATTTAATATCATGCAATAGCAGTTTGCAATACTCTGTCTCAAATTGGTTATTATAACTACAATTTAATTAAGCTATAACTAAAGTCTCAAGAATATTAGAAAAATAGTCACGAGTGCTTTGGGAGCATTA
>CACEFS010000046.1 GCA_902558895.1 uncultured Prochlorococcus sp. | reverse complement strand
ATAGTTAGTTTGGAGAGTTGTTTTTTTATATAAATTAGAAATAATAAGTTCAGAATTAGAATCCTTTTTTAACTCTATTACGATTCTCATTCCATCTCTATCGCTCTCATCCCTTATATCAGAGATCCCATGAATTTTTCCTGAATTAACAAGTTCAGCGAGTTTTTCAATCCAACCTGCTTTATTTATTTGATAAGGAAGTTCTTTAATGATTAGTGCATTTTTTTTATGTTTCCCTTTGCCTAAATTTACCTCTTCTTTATTTATAACTCCCCTTACTGTTAGAGATCCTTTGCCTGTTTCATAAAGTTCCTCTATTGCTGGACTATAAATTAACTCTCCACCTGTAGGAAAATCAGGCCCTTTAATAATGTTAGAAAGTTTTTTATCACTTATATCTTTATTGTTTACTAAAGCAACTAAACCATCTACAATTTCGCCTAGGTTGTGAGGGGGTATGTTTGTTGCCATGCCAACAGCAATACCTGATGAGCCGTTCAACAATAAAAATGGAAGCTGGGCTGGAAGAACATCTGGTTCTTTTTGAGAACCGTCAAAATTATTTGAAAAGGTTACTGTTTCTGATTCAATTTCTTCAAGAAATCCTTTATGCGCTATCGGTGCTAATCTGGTTTCAGTGTATCTCATTGCTGCTGGTGGATCATTATCTACAGATCCAAAATTTCCATGGCCGTCAAGAGTAGGGTATTTAGTAGAAAAATTTTGTACTAGTCGTACTAATGCATCATATACTGCTTGATCTCCATGTGGATGGTACTTTCCAAGTACATCTCCAACAACTCTCGCACACTTTCTAAATGGTTTATCAGGCGTTAAGCCTAATTCGTACATTGCAAATAATATTCTTCTTTGCACAGGTTTAAGACCGTCTCTTGCATCGGGTAAAGCACGTCCAACTATTACGCTCATTGCATATTCCAAATAAGAACGTTGCATTTCTTCTTGAAGTGAGATAGAAGTGAAATTTCTCTTATCCATTAGAACGCAAAATTTAAAAATTATTGATTAACTAAATTAAGACTAATAGGTAAAACAATATTTACCAGTATTGATAATTAAGATGATTCATTACATTTTGGATTTTTCTACTATTACATAATTTTAAGCTGTTTATTTTGTAAAAGATTTTTGTAGAGTCTTGTAATTTTTCTCCCCATAACTGTTCTTTTCTATAGTTATAATTGACATATTTGGGATCTATAGACATAGCTTTTTTTGCTAGCTGAATTTCTAATTTAGTATTATAAATTTTTACAATTGGAGCTGGTCCTAATAATGGTTCAGCATCTTACTGAATCGAGATTGCAACTTCGAAAAGTTTATAGATTTATCAAATAATTTTATAGCTCCCAAATAATTTATTCTATGAATAGAGTATTGCCTAATCGAAAAATATCTTATTCGTTATTAGGTTCTATCTGAATTGCTTTTTAAATAGCACTCTTTGCTTTTGTTTGTTGGGAAATAATGGTGAACTATTGCTTGAACTTTTTTAATTTGAGAAAAGTAAAAACTGATCAGGAAGATCCAGATTATTTTTTTAAAAACTCTTTCTTAATTTTATTTTTTATTATTTAAATTTGCTTGTATGTTTCTTTTCCACATCCATGGTTTAATTCTTTTTAATGTAGTCCCTTGAAGATTTTCTTTCCAAGTTTTATCGTCCCAATTTAACGAATCAATATCAAGATTTTTTATCCATTCCTTTGGTGTAGTTTCAAAATTATTGTTGTAGGGTACTTTCTTATTCCAAGGGCATACATCTTGACAAATATCGCATCCGGCAACCCAACCATCTAAATTTTTTTCAATTTTTTTTGGAATATTTTTATCTCTGTTCTCTATTGTGTGGTATGCAATGCATAGGTCTGACTTTATTACAAAGGGTTCTACTATTGCTTTTGTAGGACAATGTTCAATACATAAATCACATTTTCCGCAAAGAGATTGATGCGGCTTATCTGGTATTAAATCTTTTGTAAGGATCAAAAAACCTAAAGTGAACCAAGAACCATTTTTTTTGCTTATTAAATTACTATTTTTACCTATCCAACCAATACCTGATTCTTCAGCCCATGCTTTTTCAAGAAGAGGAGAGGTATCAACACATATTTTCCATTCGCAATCAGTAATGTTAAGGTTGATCCATTTACCAATGTTTTTTAATTTTTTATGAATTACTTTATGATAATCTTCTCCTTGGCTAAATTTAGCTACTTTAAAGTAATTATTAAAGTTGTTTTCTGAATGAATGTAAGAAAATCCAACGCTTAAAACACTTTTTGCATCTTTAAAATGTGAGCTTATATTTTTTCTTTTTTCTGCTTCCATCCATTTCATTTCAGCATGGTGGTTACTTGATAACCATCTTTCTAATGCATTAGTCCTTAATCTTATCCGAGAACTACCTGGTATTGAAGCTATTCCAGCAATTGTAAAACCTTCAAGAATAGCTCTTTCTTTTAATTTTTTACTTATTTCTTTTTTGTCTTTAATAGTATTAATCATTGCTTTCTTTTTTAGAGTATTTCTTTTAACAGTTATTTTTTAAGCAAAAACTTATAAATAAATAGATATATTTAAGAAAATATAACCTAACTGAGTAAAAACAGTTAAATTATTAGTAAAGTTAATATAGTTAAAAACGTTATTTTGGTTGATTCTAATCAAAATCAAGATTCGAATTTAGGATCTAGGCTTCAACAAGATCTCAAAAATGATCTTATAGCAGGGTTGTTAGTGGTAATACCTTTAGCAACAACAATCTGGCTTTCATCATTAGTTAGTAAATTTGTTTTAACGTTAGTTACTTCTGTCCCAAAGCAACTAAATCCATTTATTACTTTAAATCCTTTATTACAAGATTTAATTAATCTTACTTTAGGCTTAACTGTTCCTTTATTAGCTATTTTACTAATAGGTTTGATGGCGAGGAATTTTGTAGGGAGATGGCTATTAGAATTTGGAGAGGGAACTTTATCAAAAATTCCAGTAGCTGGAGCAGTTTATAAAACTCTTAAACAATTGCTAGAAACTTTTTTAAGTAATAAATCTAATAGATTTAGAAGAGTTGTTTTAGTTGAATATCCTCGTGAGGGACTATATAGTGTAGGTTTTGTAACTGGAGATGTAGGACCTTCTCTTCAGCCAGAATTGGAAGACAAGTTACTTAGTGTTTTTATACCTACAGCACCAAACCCAACTACTGGGTGGTATACACTCGTTCCTGAGTCTTCTGTTAAGGATTTGGATATTTCTGTTGAAGATGCTTTTAGAACAATAATTTCTGCTGGGATAGTTAATCCAGATGAGAAAAATAACACTTCAAATCCAACATTTTCAAAATTGTTTTCTCAATTACGAGCTTCCACTAATACTTCCTCTTAATTAATGCATAATAGATCCCTTTCTAGAGAATTATCTTTAATTTCTCTTGGCCTAATAAAAGATAAAGGTGATTTTAAATTAAATAAATTTCAGATAGAAGAAATTTTCGAATCTGCTTTGGATTCTCTAATAAAGCATTGCAGAGAGGAATTAGATAATTGCGAGTCAGATTTAGAAAATGCTTCACAAAAAATATTAGATAGTGAATTGCAAGAAGGAGTTGATTCCTCTTATTCAAATGTTCGAGATGCGTTAAAAAAATCTCTGACAAAAATTGAAACTGTAATGAATACACTCTCAGTAACTTTAGAATTTCCGAAATTAATTGTTTCTAGCGGTCAAGTTGATATTAGAGAGGATGTGAATCAAAGGATTTGTAATATAATAAATAACCTTAAAAGTATTGATTCTGATATTGATCAGGTAATGGATGGTTGGAGATTAAAAAGATTACCAAGAATTGATAGGGACATTCTTCGTTTAGCTTACGTGGACATTAATTTTTTGAACACACCAGTCGCTGTTGCTTGTGATGAGGCTGTTAATTTAGCTAATAAATATAGTGATTTGCAAGGAAGAAAATTTATAAATGGAGTCTTAAGGAGATTACAAACAATTTAATTGTCTTAATTATTTGATATAAATAAATAGTATTTTAAAAATTTTAATCACGAACTATAGATAATAATGACAAATTCTGATCCCGATAATTCT
>CACEFS010000045.1 GCA_902558895.1 uncultured Prochlorococcus sp. | reverse complement strand
TAAATCAAAATTTATTGACGAAAACATCATTAATTAACTACTTTAGTAGAAAATTAATTATTATGTAAATAGGCTCTCTGATACTGAAATGAAAAAAGCATCCTTAATTACTACATTTTTCTTTTTTTCTGGATTCTTAGCTCCTCTCAACTCCCAAACTGTAAACTTTATGCCTACGGAATTGATAGCTGAGCCAGGAGAACAAAAAACGAATAATTTAAGTTCTGGAACTACAGAATCATTAAGAGTTAGTACCTCATCTCAATTCGGAAGTTCAACAAATGTCTCTACGACAGCGGGCTTTGTAGTTAATTCAAAATCTACTTTAAGACCAATTGATGCTTCAATAAGTGGAAGTTTTGGTAATGCAGAGGGAAAAATTAATGTCGATGTTGGAAATGTTAGGACTGAAGGTACAGGTAAGCACACAGCATCTTCTACATCAAGTTCATTCGATATTGACGCAACTGATTCTACAATAACTGAAGGTTTTTCTAATTTAGAAGGTATAACCTCTGATGTTGTTCTAACAATAGACCCACTTGATACAGTTACTGAAGTGAGCATAGAAGATATTGGAGAAGTAGATACAGATAATATGAAAACAGCTAATGGTGGAGCAAATCAGAACTTGCAAAATTCATTGTCAGTAGATGTTTCCAACAGCACATTTAACAGTTCATTCTCTCAAGCTTTTTAATTTTTCCTCAACGTGTTAAATTTCAAATCTTTTAATAAAAAGAATTTAATAATTAACCCTATTTTTTTTCCTGGGATCATCCTGTTATTAATGGGAAGTTTAAATGCTCAGACAAATTCCATTCAAAGCGGTTCAACGAATAGTTTGAAAGTTTCACTTTCCAATACAATTGGTGTGACAACTACGGCTAATTCCACTGATAATTTAGAAATTGATAACCAAGCTGTTTTAGTGCTTGAGCCAGGAAGTTCAATTCAGGATAGTTTTGGTGAGGGAGATGAACAAGCAGAAAGCGTGACTGCAAGTTTTGATATTAGTCCGAATGGTTCAAGTGTTGATATTGATGGATTAAAAGCTAAAAATAATTATATTATCGGAGAGGGAACCTTTTTTAGCTCAACAATGAAAACCAAAGATGAAGAAAATACTACTGCTATAAAAGGAGATGCTTCAGCTGGAATGTATCATGATATGACTTTAAAAATTGATCAGACAGTTTCATCATTTACTTCTTCTTTCTCTCAAAACTTTTAAATATGAAATTAAAATTAATTAATTTTTTAAGTATTACTAACTTCATTTTATTACTTATATTTTTTGGAAACGAGGTAAAATCTCAAACAAACTCATCAACTGTTACCAACAGTACATCTCCTTCAGCAAGTTCAACTACCACTGGTGGAACGAGTATAAACTATCAAACAAATAGTAGTTTTACAAATGATTTAAGTTTTGGACCTGGTTTTGTATGCAGAACTCCTTCACTAGTAGTTAATGGTAGCGTAGCTTCAGCTGATTCAGAAAATTGGGCTGCATTAGGAAATAGTGGAACTTATGGAGAAAATATTACAGGTAGTATTGGATTAGTAATACCATTTGGTTCAAAACTTCACGATCATTGCGAAACTGTTGCTCAACAAACAGCCCGGGATAAAGAAATATCTACTCAACTCTCAATGATTAGAGCTTGTGCATCTTTAGAGAAAGAAGGAATAACGGTAGATCCTAATAAATTTCCTCTTTTAGCAGATTGTGTTGTAAATTTAGGAGAACCTGATTTATCTCTGAACACAAAAGTTCTAAGGGATAAAGTCAATAATAATAGTATTAAAAATCAAACAGCTTTAAAAGAAAATAAAAAATCTGCCAATCAGACTAAGGTTCCAATTTTAATTGAAGATTAATATTTTTAGAGATTAATAATCCTCTATAAGTGATTTTAGAGTTATAAGCTCCTTAAGCAAAAATTTTTTTTAACATTAACTTGATTTAGGGTTAATATTGTATTTAATGAAATCAAATGTAAGTTAAGGCATTTTGGATCAACAAGAACAGATTTTAATAAATAAAGGGAAGGAATTTTTTTTAAAAAAAAAATTCGTTAAATCTTTAAAGTATTTTACCGAAGCAATTTCTTTAAACCCTTTAAACTCATCAATATTTTTTGAAAGAGGAAAAGTTTATGAAAGATTAAAAAAAAATAATCAAGCTTTCTCCGATTACTCTAGAGCAATTGAATTAAATTCTGATTTTGCAGAGGCTTATAAAAATAGGGGAGATGTTAGAAATAAATTTCAAGAATTTGACTTGGCTATCAATGACTACTCTTCGGCTATAAAAATTAATCCTAAATTAGTGAATGCATACAACAATAGGGGTTTAGCAAAAAAAATGATCAATAATCTTAATGACGCAGAAAAAGATTTTTCAGTTGCTATAGAGTTAAAGCCAAATTTTGCAAGTCCTTACTGTAATAGAGGAATTATAAAAGATATGAAAGGAGATCTAAAAGGCGCTGTTAATGACTATACCTATGCGATTAAGCTCAATTCTAAATTTTCAACAGCTTATAACAATAGAGGTATTTCAAGAGAGAAATTAAAAGAATTTGACTTGGCTATATCTGATTATTCAAAGGCGATAGAAATCAATAAAAGATTTGCTAACGCCTATAGCAATAGAGCAATAGCAAAAATCGAAATAAAAGAATATAATTCTGCTCTTGAAGACTTAAATATGGCTATTGAAATAAGCCCTAATTTTGCAATGCCTTATCTTAACAGAGGAGTTTTTAAACTAGAGATTCTTAAAGAGTATGAAAATGCTCTAAAAGATGTAAATAAGGCCATAGGATTAAATTTGAAATATTCAAACGCCTATTATCAAAGGGCAATTATTAAAAATAAATTAGGTGATTCTGAGGGTTACAAAATAGATATTAATAATGCTGCTAATTTAGGTCATGAGAAATCTACGAAGTTACTAAAAGAAATTTTACAAAACGACTAATTATAAAATCTCTAAGATATCTATTTAAAAATTAGATATTGATATCTTCACTGTTAAGCTTGATTGAACCTTTGTTCTCATTGTTTAAATAAAATTTTGAACTAAGTTTGTAGTCATTGTTATTGTCTATTTCGTTTCTGTATTTTGATAGGCAATAAACTTTTAAGTTACTTTGTTTGATTTTTAAGAAATCTAAATCTAAACTTAATTTTTTTATTTCATTTTCAATTAATGATTTTTGATCATCTAAACCTTTTATTAATAATTGCGTTTGTTCAATTATTTGCGTTGTTTCTTTTAAATCAAAATCTATATCCTGATTGCTACTTAAGCTTTCACTAACCATTTTTGGATAAATGTTATTGCGCAAGTTTGATTTTTCTTTTTTTTGATAGACTTTATTTTGCCCCCTAAGTTTATCTATAAGAAGTAGTGATGTCGTAGCCATAAAAAATCCCAAACTAAATATACTCGCGTTAGATTTAAGTTCATTTGATAAATATTGGTTTATGTCTAGTTTTGGATATGTTTTATCTAAATTGCTTGAATTTATATTCTCGCTAGAGATGGGCAAAGTATTTTGAGATTCTTGGAATGTATTTATTGATTCGAGGCTATTTAAATCAGGGGTTATTGAATTAAGTCGATTTGCTGTTAATAAATTTGAATCTAAGTTAGTTGTTTTTTCATTATTGATACTGTTGTCGCCTACTATTTCATTTTTTCGAAGGGTTGATGCAGAAACAGTTGACATTATTAAAGAATTTGCTCCTTGACCCCCTTGATTAAGAGCAATTTGTCTTTTTTGACTAGGATTTGATGAAATTATAGGGGAGGTTGCGGACATAGGAGCAAGATTTTGTTTCTTTGTATTAACAATTTCAGCGCTATTGCTGGTTTCGGAAACGACAGCTGGTTTTATTTTTATGTTATTCGCCAAATTATTTTGAGTAGTTAAAGAGGATTTTTCTTCTCCTTCTTTAATTACACCTACGGAGATGGAAGTGTTTGATTCATTATTATTTTGAGTTTGCTCCTTAACATTAGGTAAAATAGTATTTAATTTTAATCTTGCCTTATCAATAGAACTTAATTGATTATTTAGAATTTCTTGATTAGAAATATTACTTGAAACTTTTAAATCAGGAATAATGCCAATTTGAATTTCTCTTATTGTGGAAGCATCAGAAGATATAGGTGTTGAATTTATAACTTGATTTAATGTTTTTTCTTGATTTTCAATCAATTTCTTTAATGTTTTTATTTCTTTCATAAGATCTGTATTAATTGCACTAATAGTAATTTCTTCAAGTGGAATATTTTTACATTGTTTGTTAAACCAAGGATTAACCTTTAAATTTCCTAAGGATTTAGCAGATTTCCAATCTGAACAAGCTAAATTAATGTTACCCATAAGTTCGTGGGTTATTCCTCTGTTTACATAGGCTTCTGACATTAAAGGATCTAGCTTAATTGCGCTAGTGAAGTCTGCAATAGCTCCTTTATTATCGGATAGTGCACCTTTAGCGACACCTCTGTTCGAATAAGCTTTTGCATAATTTGGATCAATTGATAAAGCCTTATCTAGAAATTTAACTGTTTCATTTAGCTTATTTTGTTTACCTTTTAGTAAAGCAATTGCCATAAAAGGCTTCGCATAATTTGGATCAACTTCTGTGGCCAAATTATAATTTTTAAAACTTTCAATTAGATTATCTTGTTTTTCATAAGCCTTGCCAAGATAATAAAAAATAGAGGGATTATCTGGAAAATCAATAGATTTGTTTTTTAATTTGAAGATTGCTTCTGTATATCGTCCTGTTTTTACGAGAATTATTTCATCTTTTATTTTTGATTCTTCTTCACTAAGGGAATTCTCCAAGGATTGTGCATTAGTTGGG
>CACEFS010000044.1 GCA_902558895.1 uncultured Prochlorococcus sp. | reverse complement strand
TGTAGTACATTCAAAAAACGCAGAGTTAATTAATTCTTATATGAGCGCAAAAGATGAAGAAGTTTTTAAACAAAAAATAATTGCCAATTTCAATAAACTGTTTGAAGAGAATTCTGTAGTAAATAAATTAACTTTTGAGGAAAAAATATCTATTATGAAATGGAGAGCTTCACAACCTTCTGGCCTTGCCGTCCCATTATCTTTACAATTTAGTAGAAATTATAAAATTGGATTTTGTGGAGACTGGTTTGAAGGAGATGGATTTGGCAGAATTGAAGGCTCAATTTTAAGTGCTTTAATATTAGAGAAAAAAATTAAAGACTTAATTAAATAAATTTTTAAGTATGAGATCTATATCAGTGTTTTGTTCAATAATGAATTTATTTGTATCATTTTTTATGCTGTTAGGGTTGAATTTTTCGTAATAAATGCTCCATGATTTTAAGAAATCATTCTCAGCTTGTTTTTTATCCTTCCCCCTTTCTTTTATATCTCTTTTGACAACTCTTTTCATGCACTCATTTTTTTTAGTTTTTATTTCTAAAAAAATATAATCCTTATTATTTAAAGTTTTTGAAAATTCTTTAGCAAATATACCCTCAACAATTAAAAAACTAATATTATTTGATTCGTTTATGATATTGTGAATTGATTTCTTTTCGAAATTATAATAACGATCACAGATTGAAATTCCATTCTTATAAATAAAATCAAAATCTCTTTTAAATAGTTTGTTATTAAAACTAATGCTTCTATCAAAAAAACCTTCTATAAATTTTGTTAGTAATTTACTTATTAACCCTGTCTTATAGTAATTGTCGGTACTTAAAACAATACCATTTTTATTTTTTTTTATTATTTGATTTGATAAAGTTGTTTTCCCGCTTCCGGAAGGTCCACTTATAAAAATAAGCTTCATTTTTATTATCTGTTCTTAAATAAGATTTTAACTTTACTATTAATAAATACCTTTGAATTTTGAATATACATTTTATCTTTTTTTTAATTTTTTAAATAATTTAGAATACCTTGCAATCGCTCGTAAGCTTGCATAAATATTAAATTTGTGTCTTTATATAATTGTAAATAAATTATTTCTATTCAATAAGTTATTATCTTGTTATTAATTCCTCTGGAATTTGATAATATTAAACTGAAGAGTTAATTTTATTACTTATATATTGCAATGATTTCTGAATTTCTCAGCAAACTAAAATCAATTTTATTTAAAAGTGCAGTAACTTCTGAAACTCCTTTAAAGAAAGAAAAAAAATCAGCAAAGTCTGCAAAAACAAAAACTAAAGCTGTTAATTCTAAGAAAAATATTGAGACTTTAACTACACTTCCGGGTGTTGGAGCAAAAAGCGCAAAAGCTTTATATGAGGCTGGATTTAAAACAACAAAGGCAGTTATTGCTGCTGATGAAAAAGATCTTCTTGCTGTGTCAGGAGTTGGAATAAATCTAGTTAAAAAGCTTAAAAAGCTTAAATAGTTAAATTTTTTAAATTTTCATAAATATTAATAATATTAAAAATTTACAAAAACATTATAATTTCTAGGAGATTATCTTCTTCTTGCTTTTCTTCTCTGTTGCAATTTTCTTTTGTATTTTTCAATAGGAGTTTCGTGATGCCTAAGTCTTTTTAAATCTGCAAAGATTCCAGATTTAGATACTTGTCTTTTAAATCTTCTAAGGGCAGATTCAATTCCCTCATTCTCTCCAACTGTTACTTGTGTCAAAATTTTCTAAATAAATATTATATTAGCACCTTAATAGATAAATTTAAAATTAAACCTTCGTCTAAAGGATTGATGGTTTATTTAGCTTTATGTTTTTGCCCACTGAACAAATCTTTTTTTATTACTTTTTATATCTTGTAATGATTCAAAATAATATTTTTCCCAATTATCTTTAGGCAGTCCAAGAAATAACATAAGATTTAATGGGTATTGATCGCTGTCGGAACAATTTCTAAAATCATCCCTGAATAAAAAGATTTCTTTTTTTAGTGCAATTGCGATACCCAATTCAATCATTACCCCTTCATCTGGTGGATTTCCGTTGACAATAGCGAAAATACCATCACATTCTTTTAAATCATGGAAATTACTTCTTGCAACATCATATGCCCATTCACTTTCTTGTTGAGTTAAGGGTTTTGCTCTCTCAAAAGGTTCAAATACTTCTACATTTAAATCATTGAAGATTTCAATAAATTCATTTAGGAGGGTTTTAGTTTGTTTTGAAAATCCATATGGATTAGCCAAATATAATTTCTTTCTCAACTTAAACCTCTTTTTTTGATGTATTCTTCGCGGTCGCTTTTTGAATTTAAAGTATTTTCCCAAGGGAAAACAATCCATTGACTTTTTTTTGTTACATGTACTGTATTCCACCATGTAGGTTTGATTTTACTAAATAATACAAAAAACATGGCTCCTTCAATATTCTTGAAGGTGGTCAATGTAATGCCTGTTTCATAAACATCATCTACTATTAGTGAATTCTTTATTGGATCTGAAATTAATTCAATTTTTAATTTATGGCTTAGTGCAACCGCAAGACATAATCCGCCACGAGGAACTCCATATATTCCAGAAAATTCCTTAAACCTACATTTATTAGCTATTTGTTCTACGCTCTTATCAAATTCGCTCCAAGTAAAATAACTTATCATCTTAATTTTCGTTTTTTTCTGATGTAGTAGCGTAATTTGAAGCTATTACACTTAAAAGTGCTACTACTTGCTCATTTGGACAATTTGTATTTTTTTTTAAATTTTCACATTCATTTATTATCTTGGCGTATGTATCCTCAACTATCCCGTTCATTTGATCAATACTAAAAGAATATGGTTTATTCATTTTTAAATTATTAGTTATTTTATTTTTACTTAAATATCCAACGAAGTAAATATTTTTAGTATTTATAGATAAAATTATTCCCACATGGGGTGATTAAATTTTTCATTTTTAAGTGACGAAGGAACATAAGTATGTAAAGTTTCAATTTTTACAGCCCATTTTCTAGAGTTTCCCTTTAAACTTTCGCTTTCAATTAGGTTTGTTAGGGGAATCCTTTTTCTAACTTTTAGAAGCCCTAGACAAGCTTCCCAAGCTTCTTGATTTTTATAAATGTCTAACCAAAAATCAAAAATATTTTCCAAGATTTCTAAAGGAATATTAAATGAAATTCCCATTGAAGGTCTTTCTATTAAATAATTTTTGTTTCTTAATTCATTTAATAAATTATTTACGTTTAAATTAATAGCTAAAAGAATATCTTTTGCTGATTCATTACCTATTAATTCTTTTCTATGGCAATCTAAAAGATTTTCATCCTCAAGAATATTTTCATCGCAATTTTTTATTCCCACAATCCAAAAACCTTCTCCATTATTTACTCCACTAGCGAGAAATAGATATTGAGGTGAATTCTCCAAGATTTCAAGTCTTTTTCCATTTTTAACATTTTTTGCCTGATATGAAAATAATTTCGCTGTCCATTTAACAATATAAACTCCTCGTAAAAAAAATTTAGTTGTTAGTATAAGGTTTTAGAAAATGTTTGATTTAAGAGAGTTAAAACTTATGTTTTTGGATCCTACTGATTTGATCATTAATAATATAAATAAATACCTTTACAGTAATAAAGCAATCAAATTTATTTTTTCTTAGGAAATAATTTTCCTATTTTCTCTTTTTGCAAGTACTCTTTTTTTGTTCTTATTTTTTTATCTTCTAGTGATTCTTTATTAGTACTTACTGCATAAATAATGTAGAAAATCATACCAGTAAATATTAATCCTAAAAAAATAATCAATATTCCTAAGGGTTCACTGGGACTGAAAATTTTGAGATCTAAAGCAGTACTAAGGTAAATTATCATCAATAAACTAATTCCTTAAAAATTTTATGGAAATCTAATTGATTTCTTCGTATCCAAAAAATGTAGCATTGTCTGAATTTTTATAACCATTAGCTGCTTCCTGTGGGTTTTGACTGTCAATTTTTCTTGCTTTAGCATGAATCATATTAAATGGAAAAATAACAGCTCCTACAAAAAAATGAAGAATTAAGAAATCTGAAGGTAGTCCATTTGTCCAATCAGGAAAAAATAGCAATGTCATCAATGATTCGTTCATATAAGTAGTCAAATAAACCTCTGACTATTATTACTGAACTTATCGCAATACTTTTAATTTTTAATAAATTGAAATTAAATTTGCATTTAATAATTATAAGATTGAATTGAAAAGATAATTTTAAAATACTATTATATTATTTATAAGTATTGATTATTAGCTGTTGTTAAAATTCTTTTTTGGCTTACTTTTATTTATAATTTTTCAATTCAAACCTGCAATAGGCTTAGATTTTAATACGTCTGACCCTAGTGTTAGATTGCTACAAAATAGGATCTCTAATAATTTCTCTAAGAAATATTGTAATGCTATTCAAAATGGTTTTTCTAAAGATGAAGCAATGAAATCAGCTATTGTAAAAACAGAAAACATTATATCTTTCTCTTACAATCCACAGAAAAAATGGATTGAGAAGAGTGACTTGGCAAATCAAATTTCATTGCAAGTAGTAAACGATTGTGGATGGTCATTTGGTTTAATTGGAAAAGAGGGAGTTGATTATTTTAAATCATATTTTCTAGAAATTTACGAAAAAACTACTCCTGACAAAAATTTTTCAAGATAGATTAGGTCAATGAATAATATTTCAGACAAATTAGTATTGACTATAATTTTGATTACTATTCTTTTTGTATTTGGATTGATTTTTTCAGTAAAGTCTCCAGAGAGAAAGGTTATAGATTCACCAATAATGTGGAAAGATGATTCTTCTAATATCTCGATTTTTAAGAGCAATAATATAAATTCAGAAAGAATAAGAAAAATTTAATAAAAACATTTCTTACTAAAATAAAGGATACTAGGTACTATTAAGGTTATACAAAAATTTTTTTTTCGAATCTCAATCAATTTATCATTCATTGTTTAATTTAAGTATTTCAAAAGAACTGAAGCTAGTTTTAAATCATCATTAAACCATGCTCGTATAGCCATAGCTCTTCGAGGATCATAAAAATTTTGTTTTCTGTACCAACTAAGAACTTCTGCATCAGATTTCTTCCCATTACAGGACAAACAACATGGGACGCAATTACTTGTACTGCTAATCCC
>CACEFS010000043.1 GCA_902558895.1 uncultured Prochlorococcus sp. | reverse complement strand
AGTAGAAGCTTCGATGGATTGGTTTGAAAGGGATATATGGCCAAATCTTCATGGAACTGAAAATCTACCCTTTACGTGGAGTGCAGCCAATAAACTAATGTCAGAATTATGCCCTCTTTGGATAAAGAAAAATCCATCCCTTGAAATTGTCTTACTAATGATTGGCGTTTTAGAAGACCCTTTTGCAACATCAGACCTGATAAATAGAATACCAACACTTATTAGAAGGTTTGTAAGTAGATTTAAGCGAAATAATAGATCAAATTCATTTGAAACTTTGGACTCAACAATGACAGTACATGGAGCACTTAAATTATTGAATTTATCAACAGCCCCAGGATCCGCTCATACGTTCCGTAAAATTAGGGAGGCCTACAAATCAATAGCCTTAGAGGCGCATCCAGATGCTGGAGGATCAACAGATCAAATGAGAAAATTAAATGAAGCGTATCAATTGCTAAAAAATCTATATAGAAATTAGTATACTAATTCTCAAATAAGACTATTTATAAGTCTTATTAATAGTCTCATATAAGATAAATGTTAATATTTAAACTTTCTAATTTTCATAAATTATTTTTATTCAAATTTATGGAAGCAATAATTATTAATAAATAAAATTTAAAAAATTATACTTTAAAAAAATAAGGAATTCTTTGTATAGTAATTCTTATTTAAGACTAATTATAAGTCTACTATATAGTCTCAAAATAGAAAAATAAGACAAATGAATTATAAATTTGGACGAATCACGCCCAAACTGTTTATTGTCTAAGAATAATTACAAATTGAATAATAAATCAATAAACTATGTCCATTAAAAGTCCAAGAATTTAATAAGTACCGGAAAACAAGGCTATAAGGTTCTTTAATGTTCTACCGTACTGCCTTAAAGACAGTACTACTTAGACTGAAGCTTTTCAATGGCAGTTTGTTTATCAATACTAGGGACATCACTTAATCCATTAGCGTCAAACCAAGGGGCGCTAGCCCAATCAAATCCTTCCCCAAAAGTATTATCTGGCGCGGTTATATACCAATGACATGAAGCATCTGGTATGTCAACAGCACATTTTGACCAGTCATCTGACCACTGAGGAACTTGTACCCACAGCACTGAAGATAGTAGTAGAGATATCAAATTTATCATGAACATATCATACAACATTAATTAGTTTTATAGCATTATTATTTATCTTATATGAGACACATGTTTAGACTTATATCAAGTCTCATATGAGATTAGCAATATAATTAATTCCTTAATTTAGTATTGAAACATGTTTCAACTTTAGAAATGATATTTGAATGTATTGATGTAATGTCCGAGTCCAGTAATGTTTTATCTTTATCTCTATAAGATAATCTAAATGTATAACTTATATTATCGTCTCCAAATTTAGTATCTTCAAAAACATCTAGTAAATTTACATCCTCTAAGAGATTTTTTCCTGATTTTCTTATCTGTGATGTTATTTCACTAATTAAAAATTTCTTACTGAAAACAAAATTTATGTCCCTTTCCATTTTCGGAACAATTGGGTATTGCTTATATATTGGGATCCATTTATTTTTTCTTGTACTAGCTCCCAGGAGGTTAGAAACATTTATGTTAAATAAATAAACTTTTTTTAAAGACTTCTTTTCTAATATTAGTTTGGGATTTATTTCACCAAAATAACCTGCATCTTTCCCTTCAATAACTAATTTCGCTGTTCTTCCTGGATGAAGAAAATCAATAGAATCAGAAGGTTTATCCTCAATTTTTATGTTTAAAGATGATAAAGCCTCCTTTAACTTTCCCCTTGCCTGGTAATAATTAAGATCGTTATCCTTACCAGAATTTATCCATTTTCCAAATTTTTTATTTCCATAAATCGCACCATTAAGAACTTCTTCTTGAACGAACTCAGTTTGCTTTTTAAAAACATTTCCAATTTCAAATATATAACAACTTACTTGTCCAGCTTTTATATTACGGTTCACTATCTCCAGATGTTCTTTCCAGATATTACCTCTAAGACAGCTTGTTTCTAATAACAAAGGATTAGAAATCTTTATAAGTTTTTCATTATCTTCAGGAACAAGAGAGTAGCTTAGTACCTCGTTAAAACCATTTTCTATAAAACCATTTTTTACTTTTCTCAATGCCAACTGTTCTGATGACAGTTTTCCAGGCTTAATTGGATTAGGAAGGTTTAAGTCGAATCTGTCATACCCTATTAATCTCGCTATTTCTTCAATTAAATCTATTTCTCTTATTAAATCATGTGATCTATTAGGAATTACTGCTACATCCCAGCCATATTCTTTATTCTTTAAAGTACAACCTATGAGTGTTAATTTATCAACTATTTCATTATCAGTTAAATTTCTTTTTTCATATTGATCGTTAATTATTAATGGACCAAGAATTTTATGTATTCGATTTCTCCGTAGTTTAATAAATATATCCTCATTACTTATTAAATTGGAAGTATTGATGATTGGTGAATTAATAGAAAAATATTCTTCTAAAAGATTAATTGCCCTTGTTACGGCACTTATTGTATTTTTTGATGAAATCCCTTTTTCATAACGGCTGCTAGATTCTGTTCTTATGCCAACCGCCTTTGAAGATTTTCTTATAGTAACTGGATTAAAAACAGCGCCTTCAAGGTAAATAGATGAGGTATTATTAGTTACAGAAGTCTCTAAACCGCCTATCACCCCAGCAATAGCTACAGGTTTATCACAACAAGTAATAACTGTGATATTGTCATTTAAGTCATATTCTTTACCATCTAAGCAAATAAGGCTTTCGTTATCCTCGCCTTTTCTTACAGAGAAATCTTCTGGAGAAACTTCCTTACCAATTAAGTTTGACAGTTTATCTTTATCAAACGCATGCAAAGGTTGACCTTGTTCTAAAAGGATATAATTTGTAAGATCAACTAGAAGATTAATTGATTTTATACCTGATTTTTCTATGCGGTCTTTAAGCCAATTTGGCGATAATTTCTCTCCACTTACTCCATCAATGCAGCTGATTGTATAAATGCAATTTGATTCTATAGCCTCTTGACAAAGTTTAATTCCCTTAAGTAATTGAATATTGTATTTATGGTTTAATTCTGGAAAATTTAAGGTGGATTCTAAAAGGGCAGAAATTTCACGGGCTATACCCATAACAGACATTCCGTCAGGTCTATTAGCTGTAATGGCTAAATCATATATAAAATCATTTAATTGAAGCAAGTCAGACCCTGGAGTGCCCAATTCATATTTTAAGGCTAAATCTTCATCAATGATTTCTATCCCCTCGCTAAAGTCCTCTAAACCCAGTTCCTGCAGGGAACATATCATTCCTTCACTCATGACACCTCTAATTTCACTTCTTTTAATAGTTAAATCAACTGCATTTAATTTCGCGCCGACAGTAGCAACATAAACATAAATATTTGGTTTAATATTTTGAGCACCACAGATAATTTGTAAATTCTTTGAATTACCAATATCGACTTGGCAAATTGAAAGTTTGTCAGATCCTTCGTGTTTTATTACAGATAATACCTTACCTAAAACAACACCATTTACATTTTTTGAACAATCTTCTAATGATTCAACCTCAAATCCACCAATAGACAATTTCTCAGAGAGATCATCAGGAGGAATAGTAATTTCTACTAAATTTTTCAACCAATTTTGAGAAACTTTCATATATATTTTTTAATCAATGATGATAAAAGAAATGAGTATATCTTCAAAAAAGTTTGTTGAAGATGTACAATAGAAAATTATACAATAAAGTATTAATTAAAATGGCCAAAAAAGGGACAAGAGTTGTAGTGACCCTGGAATGTACTGAAGCTAGGACAAGCACAGATCCTAAGAGATCAAATGGTGTCTCAAGATATACTACTGAAAAGAATCGTAGAAATACAACTGAAAGATTAGAACTAAAAAAGTTTAATCCTCATTTAAACAGAATGACAATTCACAAAGAAATAAAGTAATCAAATCAAATCATGTCTAATTCAATTTTTAAAAAACAATTATCACCCATCAAACCTGGAGATCCTATTGACTATAAGGATGTAGAACTACTAAAAAAATTCATAACTGAGAGAGGCAAAATCCTACCAAGAAGGATGACAGGTTTAACCTCTAAGCAACAAAGAGATCTTACATTAGCTGTAAAGAGAGCCAGAATTGTAGCTCTTTTACCCTTCGTAAATCCTGAAGGATAATTTCATATTGAATTTAGTTGGTACTATAATTAATATTTCAAATATTTGAAAGATTTAACCAATTTAAAAACATATATTATTGACTCTGATGATCCGCATGAAGTTGATGATGCTATTTCATTAGAAATAAAAGAAGGAAATAAAAAAAATTTATGGATACATATTAGTAATCCATGCAAACTTTTTTTGCATGACTCTAATATTGATTTAAATGCAAGAAAGAGAAATAGCAGTTTATATTTAATTGATCAATATGTCCCAATGCTACCTAATGATATTCTTGAAAAGGCAAATCTGGCTCAAAATAAAGTTTCAGAAACTATTAGTGCCGCAATAGAATTCAACGATGATGGATCAATAAATAAATATGAATTAACTGAAGCAATAATAAAACCAAAATATCAATTAACATATGAAGATGCAAATGAAATATTAGAAATAGAACCTAAAGAAGAAATAGAATTAATAGAGATTAAAAATTTATTAGAAAAAAGTATTACATTTAGAAAGAAGCAAGGAGCAATTATTTTTGAAAGTCCTAATAGTAAAATTAAATTATATGAGGATAAAATTATTCTAACTAAATTAGAGAAAACAATATCACAAATTATAGTTGCAGAATCAATGATATTAATGGGTTATGTAACAAGTTTATTTATAGATAAATATAATCTAGCGGCTGCATTTAGAATTCAAAAATTAAACTGCAATCCATCTGAAATACTTAGTAGATATAAAGATAGTGATATTAAATATATAATATTAAAACAATATATGGGAAGAAGTTACATAACTATAAAGCCAGGAATCCATGAATCACTAGGCCTTAAAATGTATGTACAATGTACATCACCACTAAGAAGATATCTTGATTTAATTATACAAAGACAAGTCTATAATAAAATTCATAATTACGAAGTTCTTAGTAAAGATTCAGTCTCTAAGATTATTGATTATTCAAAGAATAGACAATCTGAGAATAATAATATATTTAAAAATGATAAATTTAAGTATTTATCATTATTTTTTAAGAATGAAAAAAAACCTTTTTATAAAATAATATTCGTTAAGTGGATTAATCAT
>CACEFS010000042.1 GCA_902558895.1 uncultured Prochlorococcus sp. | reverse complement strand
ATCGGACCCTCAGGAATCGCTGGTGATATTGAAAATCAAATTAATTTAAAAGAAAATTCAGTTTATGTTTTCACATTTGAAGCAGATGAAAATGTTAATTGGTCAATAAGTGGAGGTGATGACTCTGCAGATTTTTCTATTGATGGAGAATCAGGTGAATTAGTTTTAAATATTGTCCCAGATTTTGAAAAACCTTTAGACATAGATGAAAATCGAATTCATGAGATCACTATTAGAGCAACAGATAATTTTAATAACTTTAGTGAACAATTTTTATCAGTAGTTATTGAGGATATAGGTGAAAAAGAAAATCAAACAGATAATTATTACAAATTATCTTACGTTAATTCTCAAGATTCTTTAAATGAGGAAATCTTTACTACTCAGCATGGAAATTTAGTAGAGGATGTTAGTTTTTCAAGGCTTCCAAATCCAATAACAGATAATGATAACTTAGAGAACTTTTCAATTGGACAAACTACTCTTGATTTATCCCTCAATTTAGATACTACATCTGTTAACAATGCTGTAGAACTTTCTGCAGGCCTAGGTCCATTTATTGATGAAATTTCAAGAGATAATAATTATTTAAGCTACTACTCTTTATTTAAAAATAATTTTGGGGAGGTTAAAAGTATTAAACCTTTTAATTATGATCCCATAACCAGTCGAGGGGCTAGATTTTATGACCTTGATAATAATAGTTTTGCTGACATAGTTCAGGTACGATATGTTGATGGAGAAGAAGAGGATAATGATCTAGAAATTAATGGCACTACGAAATTAAATCCAACAACAGTTGCATCAGTGGATCTAAAACCTATATTTGGAATTAATAATTCAATTCTTCAAGTTAAAGATCAAGATGATTCAAATTTTCAAGCAGCTCTTAATCTTAGAGCAGAAATCATTTCCAAAGCAGAAAGTGTCAATCAAATTGGCTATTTAGTACTTAATCCAAACGAAGATGAAGAGATTTCTTATGATTTAATAAAAAAAAGAGGAAATATACTTTTATCCAATTTTGAAAGAAATGGACACCCAGATATAACTGATATTGCAATAACGAAAGATATAAATTTGATTAATGGCCAAAAGATTGTGCTTTTCGAGGTTGTAGATGACACTTTAGATTCTTTATTAGAAAACTATTCATCAATAGATGAATTTGGTCAAAAATTTAATCTCCTAGAAATTAACAATCTAAGTAACTCCGAAGCAGAACTAAGTAATGGTGGAAATGTTGTTTCAATTACTCTTGTTGATGAATTGGGTAATATTAACAACTTGATTTCTAATGAAATGAACAAAAATACAATTTTTGATTTTTCAAGTTTGGCAGGAAGAGATCTTCAGGGGACTGTCTCTCTAACAAGGGAATCACTTGATGATAGTAAAGTGGGTTTTTATATTATTCAGAATGCAGACGGTTCAGTTTTAGATCCTATTACTGGGGATTTGCTTAATCCAGGCGATTCAGGTTATAAAAAAGCTGCCTTAGATGCGGAAAATATGTTTACTCCTTTTGAAATCTTATCTACAAGAGATATAAATGCTATTACTCAAGTAATTACAAATTATGACGGAGCTTCGGAGGTGATAGAAAATAATATTTATACTTCAATACCATCAAGGAGCAAAAGAGATAAAGATATTCAAACATTCTCTGAAGATGATTTAATTGCTCCTTACGCAATAAATTCATCAGGTAATACTTTTTTCACTTTTGAAGAGGCAAATGAGGACGGTTTAAATCATTTTAGAAACTTTGGAGATGGAGCATTCGGTGTAGAAAGCACTTTAAACGGTGGCGATAAAGACTTTGATGATCTAATTTTAAGTTTTAATTTTGAACTCGCATAAATCTTCAATAACTAAGTTATTTATTTGATTCCTAATATTTTCTCTGATCCATAAATCAATATTTTAATTTCAGGCTTAATACAATTTTTTGGAAAAAATCTGTTATTTAGCAATCAGAAAACCAAGGTATTTGAAAAATTTTAAAAGTTTTTTAAAATAAACTAGTTTCTATGAGATAAAATTTAATGCATCGTTTCATCGACCGGAACCAGCTAGCAAAGATCCAAGTAATTTTTGCAAATTAGGACATCCAATTTTGTTATATTCTAAATATTTCGGACCTGCTCCTTTGCATTAAAAAACTATTTGTTTGTAAGTAGGTACTTTTTGTAAAAGATTTGCCTCAACAGTATTAGGTAGAGCGAGAGCAGCTAGAATGGGGAGTAGCAAGCGTTTCATCCTCTCCTGTTTTTTAAATTTAAAAATAAGTTTGTGTAATTCGCAATAACTATTAAAAGCAAAAGAAAAGTATTAATGGACATTAAGTAAGAGGGATTTAATTCCTTCTAATATAAATAGACTTTCAATTAATAACTATTAGCGAGGCGAATAGTAAAAGTTTCATTTACTAATCACAACAACTGTCTTTTGTTAATGAAGCAGTCCAAGAAGATTCCTCCATTGTTGATAAGTCAACTCTGTGAGTTGCCATCCAGTCGCCATTTGCTTCAACAAACCTTTGAACATTACCTTCAGGAGCTTGATGAATAACAATTATTCTTTGAGGATCTTCCTTACTTACTCCTCTGAAAAGCGGCTTAATATCAAATTCTGAATGCCTTTTATCTGCTTCTGCACTATCAAATATTGCAACCCATTCATCGAAAGTACTTTCAATTTTAAAAGTAAACACAGAGGTAACTGAACAAGACATAATAAAAAAGGAGCTAATTTCCCTTTATTTTAGATCTACTGTCAATCGAGTTACTTTGATTTAAGTTTAGGTTCGTACACAGCACCATTGCAAACTGCTACTGCAATACTTTGTTTTGATGCTTTATCCCAATTTTTTAGTTCCATATCGTATTTATCAATCCATTGAAAAGTTTTTTTAAAGCATTGATTCCAATAGAATGCCTTTTTTGAAATAGGTATCAAGGAAATAAAAATGAGTACTATTGCAGTTGTAGATGTAATTACACAGTATTTAATGACTTTTGGGCCTTTATTAGGTGACATAAAAAAAGAGGGTTTTATCCTTTTATTTTAATTCGACTGTCAATCAATAAATTTTAATTCTACGATCTTGTTCTCGTAGGGCATGAGGTTGCTTGTGAGCGAGATTTGAGAGAGATTTTGCTTATTTATGCACCCCTATGCTATATCTGACTACTTTTTAAAACTCATCAATTTTCTTTTAATCCCAACTAATAAACTACAGCCGCCACTATTTCTCGTGGGGACTGTTGTATTTTGCTTAGCGAATGCATTGGGAAAATCAGGAAGAATTTATCTTATGTTAGAACCACCAAATCTTCCAACTCTTGCAGAAAAGATTAAAGCGAATATTCAATATAGAAGAAAAAATATTATCAAGCGATGCAAGTAGTAAGCATTTCATTCATCTTGTAGTAGAAATTTGAATATTTTTTTCTCCAATAACAAACATAGAAGGATCGTTTAATTTATGGTTGAATTCTTTTTGCCAATTTTTAAAATCCTTCGTACTTGCTACAAACCTAGTTCCAAGAAAATATACTTTTTCATTTTTAATAAAAAAGTTTCCTAACCAATCACCTTTTGAATCTATCTTTAGATCATCCCCCCTAACAAAGAGTAATCCGTCGGTTGAATAGGAATAATATCCAATTCCATCATTTCTATGAGAAGGAGTTATCATGTGCCACAAATCATTAAAAAAAACTACAGCACAATCTTTTATATCAAATCCTTTTTTCCTAAAACGTTTCCCTGGTTCAATGTTGAAATCTTCTCCATCGTCAGATACGGCAGAAGCAATATATGTTCCTTTTTTTGAATGTGTTGTGAAATATATTCTGTATTTACCTTCCGAAGTTCTTACTACTGTTGGATCTACTGGATATTTTTCAGGCTTATTTAAAATTTTGGAATCATTGCTAGCTGAAAATTTTACAACTTTTGGTTCAGACCAAATTTGATCTTTGTAATCAATAAAAGCAATGTGATCAAAATTTCTAATTTTCTCTTTATCTGTTGTCAACCACTGAAAGTAAACTCTAGGAGTTCCCTCAAAATCGACAATATTCGATACTCCTGCTTGTTTTACGATAGTTTGTTTAGGTTTTTCTAATCTTAGTTTGTCTGAATCTTTAATAATCGCAGATAAGTTTTCATTCCATGGACCATTACTAGATAAATTTTTGGGTTTACCCCAATGATCAGCCATCACTGATGAAGCACTTAAACCTAAAATAAAGATATTTGTAAATAAAAATTTTTTCAAAGCAAAATATAATTGTATTTATTTTTAATTCTTTAATTTAAGATAAGTTTAAGTAAAGAAATTTTGTAATCACTTCAAAACTCACCAAGATTTATTATTTACTTTAGATCGACTGTCAATTAAAAGTAGCTCGAAATAACAGTTGAATCATAAATATGACCTGCACTCTCAATTAATGGTTTAACTTCTGGATCTTTAAACATAGCTATTGCTTTACCTTCTTCACCCTGCTCAATGACAATTACACTGGTTGGATCATCTTTATTTACACCTTTGTATAAGCAAGTCATTCCAGTTTCTTTCATCATTTTTATATTTTCTTCGCTGTCATAAACAGCAGCCCATTCTTCATAAGGGACACTAATTTTGAATGTAAAAACAGTAGTTTCAAGAGGCATAAAAAAAGGAGCTAATTGCCCCTTATTTTAGTTCGACTGTCAATCGTATTTAATATAGCGGTGCAATTAGTAAGCGTTTCAATTTTTATTGTTAACTAATCCATAGATACATAAAAGAGGATTCACTATCAAAACAATCCAGAAAGGAGGAGGGGGTCCTCCATCAACAATTGTCCCAGCGTTAAAAGTATTAAATAGAGCTACTGCCAAAAAACAAAACATCAAAGCTAATTCACCTGATAAAACTTTTCTTAAGGAGGCTTTATCTTTAATGGAACTACAAATAATCAATAAAAAACCTATTCCTAAATTACTAGCAGCTACAACATCTGCAGTACCTCTAACAAGAAGCAATGTTTCACTTGAAGCGTTGCCTGCAATAGTTTCCACTGAAAAAATTAGTAGAGAAATAATTAACAACCCCAACAGGATATGAAGCGCTCCAGTAGTTTTTAAAATATTTTTTAACTTCATAAAAAAAGGAGCTAATTGCCCCCTTATTGTAGATCGACTGTCAATCAATAACAGGCTACATCATCTCGTATTGATCAAATTTAGTTTCTAATGAGTAATTGTTTTGATTGCGATTCGTAGCAAATATTGCTCTGATTAAAAAAAAATACTCTTCAATGATTACAGTCTCAATTACTCTTCTAACTACATTTCTTATTTGGTTTGGCATCGTAAAAATATTTACCAA
>CACEFS010000041.1 GCA_902558895.1 uncultured Prochlorococcus sp. | reverse complement strand
ATAATTTACAATTACTTAAAAACAATGACTCCAGAAGCAGAACGTTTTAATGGCTGGGCAGCAATGTTAGGTTTCGTTGCAGCAGTTGGCGCATATGTCACAACAGGCCAAATTATTCCAGGCTGGTTCTAATGAAAAATAACGAACCAAAAATAGTTGAAAAAGAAAAAATCGTTGCCGAAAAGCTTAATGGCAGATTCGCGATGTTGGGTTTTGTTGCTCTAGTTGGAGCATATTTAACTACAGGTCAGATCATTCCAGGTTTTATCTAATTTAATTTTTTTATTTTCATAAAAAAGTCTAATTTAAAATTAAATTAGGCTTTTTTTAATGATTTTTCTAATAAATAATCTATATTGGCGAAAAACGATTTAATCTAAGAGAGGAAAATTATAATACTTACTAAGCTTTTAGAATAAAATATCATTTTGATTATTCCTCTTCTTTAAAACTTAAATTTTCTTGTTAAATAATGCTATCTTTATCTAAATAATTCAAGAATTTAATGAGAGTAAAACTTGAACCGGAGACAGCATTCATTGGCAAAAAGTTTGCTTATATGTTTCTAGGAATAATATTTAGCCTAAATGCCATAACTTTTATTTGGTTTTTCTTATTTTCAAATTTAAAATAAAAATCTAAATTTTTTTTAAAAAAGTGTTTATAAAAACGGTTATTTGGGCACTAAAAAATTCCAGGAATGATCTGTCCTGTTGTGAGATAGGCACCTAATAGTGCAACGAAACCAACCATAGCCCATCTACCATTTACTTTTTCTGCATTTTGAGGATATCCATCGTAAGACACAGTTTCATCAATATAAGGTCTAGTTTCTGATGGGAACATATTCTGTCTTCCACCTGATTCTGTAGTAACTCCTGATTTAGCCATTAAAAAATTATTAATTGTTAACTAAAGTAACACAAATATTAACTTATGTAAACCAAAATTTTCAATAATTTCCCTCTGAGTATTCATGTTATGAGTCAATATGTAACATTTATGTTTAAAAATTTAACAAGTCGCATTTTAAAAAATCACTTTTTTTATTATCAAATTCGCAATCATTCATTAAAAATAAGCATTTATACTCACAATAAGTAATTTTACTTAGTAAAATAGTTTTAGCATTTAGGAAGTGCTTAGCTGGTTAAGGCAGAAATTCTGAATTAACTAGATCGTCATGAGCTTGCAGGAGGGATACTTGCAGGCTCTTTCAATTTGAAAAACAAGTAAATATACTAAGCATAAAGGTAATTATTAGACCCATTGAATTAATTCTTGAAGATAAGTAAATAATGTCAAAGTTTTATTTATTTGCTAAATAGATAATAGACTGAACAAAATGTATGTCATTAGATTTTATTTTAATACCATCATGTATTTTGATTATTCTTTTTCTGTTAAATCGAGAAAATATGATCTACAAAAAAAATCAAAAGGTTAAATAATATCGTTATTCTAAAAAAGTTTAATACTTAAGATCTAGAGGTCGTAAAACATATTTTGTTCCTAAAAATAATAAATTTTTAAAACTACTTTAATGTAATAAAGTTTCAAAACCTTAGAAAATTTAGTAGAGAAACTGTATGGACTTTTTTCTTGAAATTACTTTGTCCCAATATAGTTTTGCATTATTAATTTGATTTAGTTTTTGTTGGCAGTGTATGCAATTGCATTCGTATATGTTAGTTTTATTTTTCATTGCTAGCCCCTTTCTTTTTAAGAAACCAAATTTTTTGTTTTACTGCAAGTAAAGAACTATTTTTTTAAACATTGGTAAATTAAAATTTTCTTTTTGTAGAAATTTTATTTTGGTTTAATCAACATTCATATTTTATAATGCGGGAAAAGACAGTACAAATTAAATAAATTTCTTTTGAAACTTTCAAATCAACTAGTAATTAAAAAAGCTTTAAATAAAATCATCGCTCCTTGGTATTCCATACCCTTAATAGATAGGTGGTTATTAGGTCAAATAATCCCCCCTATGATATTTGCCATTTCTGCATTTACTGTTATTTCATTATCTGTTGGGGTAATGTTTGATCTCATAAGAAAAATTGTTGAATTTGGTTTACCTCTATTTTTAGCTTTAAAAGTTCTTTTTTTTAGTTTGCCTAGCTTTTTAGTTTTGTCATTCCCAATGGCAGTTTTGCTTTCTACATTATTAGCCTATGGAAAATTATCAAGCAATTCAGAATTGTTAGCTTTGAAATCTTTAGGGATAAAAACCTCAAGAATTATTTCTCCAGCCATTGCTCTTTCAATATTTATGACGGGTTTAACTTTCTATTTTAATGATAATTTAGTTCCTAGAAGTAATAAGTTGGCTGAAACAACATTAAGAGCAGGCATCGGAAGTTCTTTTAGCAGAGAAACACAGAAATATAATATTATGTTTGCGAGATATGGATCTAGGATAAATGCATCTTCTAAGAAGCCAACTAAATCTAATACGCACCTCACTCATATATTCTATGCTTCATTATTTGAAAACAACATTATGAAGGGGGTTACTGTATTGGATTATTCCAGAGAAGATATTCAACAAATCCTAAAAGCAGACTCTGCAAAATTTGATAAGAAAAACTCTTCTTGGATATTTTCTGAAGGAAGTATTGTATCTATTGATCCAAGGGGACAAACAACGAATATTAAATTTAAAGAATACAAATATCCCTTCGTGGAGGGCCCATTGGAATTAGCAAAAGTGCCTAAAGATGCCACTGAGATGACTCTGAAGCAGGCTTTAGAAGCAGAAAAAATATATAAAAAAACTGGTAACCTAAAAGAGATAAGAAGAATTCAAGTCCGCATTCAAGAAAAATTTACTCTACCTTTTGCATGCTTGGTATTTGGTTTAATAGGAAGCAGTTTGGGATCTAAATCTAATTTAAGATCTTCAAAAAGTCAGGGATTTGGATTAAGCGTAATTCTTATATTAATTTATTATGTAATGTCATTTATATTTAGTTCATTTGGAGTGAAAGGTATTTTAACTCCTATTTTGGCTGCATGGTTACCTGTCTCAATTTCTTTAGCAGGTGGAATTTATTTATTAAGAAAATCAAGTTCTTTTTAAGACTCCAAGAACATTAATATGTAATTAATATGCGTTTGTATTTTTTTCAGGTATAAAATTCTTGGATCTCTATATCCCATCTATTTTTTGGTAACCATACCAATCAGGATAATTGTTTTCTTCAATAAAATTATTATTTGGAGTTAATTCTATTTGCCAGTTACCTATCTTTTTTATTAGTTCACAATCATCACAACGTAATAAAATTTCCAGAGAAGAAATATCATCTTTATGCTTCTTTTTACAGCCAATAAGCCATTTAGATTTAGCTATATTTTTTGCCTCTAATTTAGTTGAAGCTGCAACCAATCCAAACTCATGTTTTTCTTGCATGGAAGTTGAATTATAGCCTCCAATATTGACAAACCATAAATGTTTTTTGGACTTATTTTTTTTTACTAATTGCTTTGCATCTATTTTATCCCTTTCAAAATTTATCAAATTAATTTTATAGCCATCTATATGTTTTATTTTTTTATAGCTATCAATATGCAAACCTTTTGGAGATCCAAACCAATCCTTTCTTAAAGTATCATATGTATCCTCAATTTTAGATCCAACAACCCATCTAACATCATGTAGTTCAATGTTAGCTTTTTTGGCTCTTCCCCCAAGCACTACTAAATAAAGAAAAATATTTTCTAATTTTTTCACTTTTATTTAATGAATTTTATTGGTGAGGAATTAATTTAAATTATCAAGATTTATCTTGCATATTATTTTTACTTATTCATAGATTGAGTTAATTGAACCAACCTTTTTTCTTTGCTTTAACTTTTGGTGAAGTCTGAATATTAGGCTCTTCGTCTACTCTACCTTTTATAATCATTAAGGGAACTATCGCCCATAGAGTTAAAAATAATATCCAGAATAGGTAAATGCTCATACTACTAAAAATCAATAAAATCATAATAAAATTAATTGAATATAGTTCGTGAGTTTCTTTTTAAAGTTCTAATTTAGAGGTATAATTAAAAATTTATTTTTAAAGAATGCCCAAATAAAGTGTCTAATAAATTTTTAAATAATCAGGTAGTCTTAATTCTTTAAAAAGTAAAAAATCAGAAATTTTTATAAGTATATTAAAGTAATCGCACTCAACAAAACCACTGCTTTGCTTCAGGATGTGCAGAGTGCTTTTTTATAATGACACGACAAAAATTTTTTCGTGAATTTTCTAAATCAACCAAACTTTAATCTAAAGTTAATTTAGCAAAGTTAAAGACTATTGAAAAAATGTGATTTATGTCATAAGCCAGATAAAATTCATTACAGAGTTAAATCCATAATTCATAAAGACTGGATTTTTTGCTGTAAAGAATGTTGGAATGTAATTTCTAAACATAATGATTATTCCTACGGTGGCACAAGAAAGTTAAAATAAAAAAATTTTCATGCAAAATAACATCCAAAAAACAATCAAACAACGAGAGGCATTTAAATCAATAAAATTAGATTAATTAAGCACTTGCCAATTAATCATGATTTATAAACATGATTTATGAAATTTACCAACAAAAATAACTTTCTTTTTTTTCCTTGCTGTATCTTTTTAATGTACTTTCTTTATAATAGACTTTTGTCTTATTTTGCTAAACCAAACTACATAGTTTATGACGAATGGTTTGATAATGATTTTAAAATAACTAAACTGAATTTTAAAAATAAAAAAATAACAAATATTTCAAACATACATGAATTTTTTTATGCACAATCGAATTACAAAGTTGGAGCCTCTGAAAATAACTTACAAATAGACATTGATGAAAATAGAGAAGAACTATTAAATAATTATTATTTTGAAAACAATTCTGAAACATATGATTCATTATCAAATAAAAAATTTCTCTTCTTTGAAAAAATTACCAAAAATAAATTTAAATTTTCTATCAAAAAGAAAATAATTTATTCTTTATCAATTTTTGGACTTGTAATTATTTTGGGGTTACTACAATTTCTTATTTCGCAATCTAAAAAAAATGAATCAACCCTTACAAATAAATCAATCTTATTAGAAAAAAGATTTTAATATTCTAAAAAAAATCATTAATTTCTTTTTTTATAGATTTATATTGTAAATTAATGTCCTTAATAAATTCATCTACTTCTTTTTTAGTATTCTTATATTCATAAATTTTTTGTTTGGTTTTCTTATAGAAAATCGATTCAAATTTTCCTGGAATTAACTCCTCAATCCAATATCCTGCCAAACAATAAACTTGGTTTGGAACAAAATTAATAATAAACAATTTTTTGGAATTTTTGTATTGATCAATTATCTTATTTGCCAAAGTACCTTTAGTTTTGTTAGTTCCAAATAGGGCAATATCTTTTGCTAAAGGCTTAAAATTCTTCGATAGATTCTTACTTTTTTCTACTGTATTTCTAGAAATTATTTTTTCTAGGGAATAA
>CACEFS010000040.1 GCA_902558895.1 uncultured Prochlorococcus sp. | reverse complement strand
TATTGAAATTCAATTGTTGATCCTTTATCCGTAAATGTCTGTGCCTCAAACCGTACATATCTTTTAGTCAGTTTATGAGTCTGCCTAGTTAGAAAGTAGTAGTAACAGTCATGAGTTCAAATGTCTTCAACACCAATCAGATCTTGTAAAAAATATGTATTAAGTTACAAAGATTCATCTAATAGTACACATCAAATAGGGTTCTACGCTCGCGATGCATATGACTGCCTGATGCTTGCTAGAGAATTTAATTCTTACGTACATGACCATCCAAATTCTGTAACCAGAATCCAGCAAAAATTTTGAGGTAATTAATTATGAAGTTAGAAAGATCACCATTCGCAATACAAGATAAGAATAAAAAAGATCTTGATAATGCAAAGGATTATTCAACTCTTAAAGATTTAATGAAAGAACAGGGATTATCAACTGACCTGTCTGATTACTGGGATAAGGAACGTACTGATAATCCATCTAATGTTCACTGCTAGGTATACCACGATTAGTTATTGATGTTTTTGCTCTAGTATTTTTACTATATAATTACTTTCCTATTTGTGAACCCACACCTTTCTTGAGTTCCTTTTTGAATGACTCTTTGCTTGAGAGTAAGATCTCGTTAATCGAGAATTTATTAAATAATGACTTTCCTATTTGTGAACCCACACCTTTCTTGAGTTCCTGTTTATATGCCTCTTTGCTTGAGAGTGCGATATCTTCAATGTCTAAAAGCTTGTAAAGATCTGAAAAAAATTTTTTATTTTAGTTGTTACTTCAAAATCCTAAGCCATCGTTAAAAAAACAGTTGTATTTATACTATATATAATCTGTGATTTCTTGGCTATAAAACTCATTAAGAGCCATTGGTATGACTTGCTTCTGAGTGTTGCCATACCTACAAAAAAATGCTATAATATTAGCATCGGAAACGAAGTCTAAGGATACCGTGCTAAGGCACAAAATGAGACACAATCCCGATGAATTATTAGAAGAATAAGTAATAAATTTAGTCAATATATTCACACTCATCACGCCCTAAGAAGGTACTAAAACGTTTGAGTTTTTCGTTTAATTAACTCACTCAGAAACAATTATTTTTTAATCCACTTTATGACCACTATTACAATTTCAGAAACAACTAAAGAAAGCCCATGGATGACATTGAATCAAGTAGCAAAATATTTTTCAGTTAGCGAAAGGACTATTTCTAGAATGATTGATCACATGAGTTATGGCATTCATTATGTAAAAGCCAATCCATATAAAAAAAGAAGCAAATTAATTTTCCATATTACTCAACTTGAAAAGCTGTGGAAGACTCCAGTGCCTTCATGTAGACAAAAATAAATCAGCATATCTACTCATATACATTTGAAAATAATTATCGTAATTTCATCTTGATCTATACAGATCTAAGCAAAACAAAGAGATTGATTTTTTAGCCAGGAAAGTCAATCTTTTTTTTTGTAAATGATTAATCCAGATAATCTTTAAATTTGATATTTGACATTGCTTTTTTTCTTATAGCTTCACTACTTATCCATCGTTGGTAATGTTTTATATGTGTAGATAAATCATGACCCATTGCCATCGCAGCTTCTCCATCAGATACACCTGACCATCTTTTATCAGTTGCAACTGTAATAGCCCATGTATGTCTCAAGTCATATGGTTTTATATCTCTTGGTTTATCTTCCTTATTAATTACACCCTTTGCGTCTGGTATGCGACATCTAAATTTAGGAAGTTTCGCTCTTAATTGTTCTGTAATCCAATTACCTAAATAACTATTGTTATCGCATACCCCACGATCATTTGGATCTTCCCCTGTCCATGTTTTCGTCTTATCAAAAGCAGAGACTATATTCATTTTTGCTTTCTTACGAAGTAGGTCTTGATTCATTCTGAAGTCCTCTTTTAATTTGTACTTTTTTATCCATTCTGGAAATATAGGAAAAGTCCAATGCTCAAATTTAGATTTAGTTCTCCATTCTCCAGCTACATATACCCAACCAAATTCAGTTGAGCTTTTTTCATCTTCTGAAGTAATTTCTTCTATGTGATGTAACTCGTGATTTCTTAATCCATAATTCATCATCATCACAAGACACCATGTTTGTAATGGGAAATCATTTTTAATATTGTCAAAGTATTTTTCTGCTTCATTTCTTGTTGGGATTCCTCTTATATCTCCTATGTCTGAGTTTGTTAAATACCTTGTTTTCTTTCCTTTTGATTGGTTATGTAATGTTCTTTGTTCTAATAGATTTTCACGATTTAACCAATCAGGTTCTTTCCCATCTTGTTCTTTAATTGCTTGACGTATTTGTTCAAGTCCATCAAGGTTATTTAGAAAACCTCTTTGGTCAATCATATGGTATTTTTTTAACCATTTAATGATTGCTTGCCAGTCGAAAGAAGGCTTATCAGCACTTACTTTATTAATGGTTGCTCTAACGTTCTTAGCACTAGAACCTTTCATCGTTTGTTCTATATATTTTAAGGTTATTTTCTTTATCTCATCCCATGTCTGTGTAACATTTTGAGTTATTTGAAGAGGTTCATTATTTTTTACTTTTTCTATTAATTGTTTAAAATCTAGATCACTTGGTAATTCTGAATCTCCAATGTAATTTAGGAGTTTATAAGCACATTGACAATCCTCGTAAAGCTTGTGCTGAAGAGGGTTTAGAGAGAATCTTTTATTTTTGTTTTCCTTTAGATATATGAAAATATATGGTCTTGTTGGATACTTATAAAAACCATATTTACTACTAATTTCTTCACTATTTATCTTAATTCTGTCAAAATAACTTAGCTTCATTATCGACCTTATGATATAACCCGAAGGTAAATCCTTGTTATAGATTCAAATTAAGCATATAGTTTTAATTATATTCGTCAAGAATTTTGTTACACCAGTTGTTACACCAGGGCTGTTTTTAAGGCTTTTTGGGTGATTTTCTGTCATTTCCTGCCGTTTTCTAAAAATATTCCTAATCGCTGAAACTAACTGCGGTCACTAAAAAAGCAGCTGTGAAGCGGCTTCCAAATGGTGGCGGGGGGGAGATTTGAACTTCCGACCTTCGGGTTATGAGCCCGACGAGCTACCAGACTGCTCTACCCCGCGGCATATACATAGCATACATCTGAAAGGGTTATTTTCCTATTTTTTTTAGGATTCTTGGAATTTTAATTTACCTTTAACTTCAAGTCGAACTCCTTGAGAAAAATTAAATACCTTTTCTTCGATGTCTTGGATTCTTAAGTCAGATATCCATTCTAACTGTTTTAGTAAGTGCAGACTAACTGCATGTTTTGCTCTTTTTGAACCGTCTTCCACTTTTAAAGCTAGCCCTATCCCTTCATTTACTTTACATAGACACTGTATTCCCTCTGCACCACCTTTACCTATAACTTTGCCATGAGAAGCTTTAATAATTTCTGTATCAAATTTATTGTTGTCACTGATCATTGTTGGGTTTATAGTCATAGCTCTACTGATTTGTTCTAATTCAGCATTTTCGGAACTACTTAGCAGTGAATATAACCTCGCCATTTCTAATAGTTTTAAATAAAGAGTGGGAGCACCGCAATCATCACGTTCTGCGTTTATTTCAGATAACGGGATTTCAAGTAATTCTGAAACTATTCTGAATATTTCAATTTGAAGTGGATGATCCCCCTTTAAATAACTATCTAATGGCCAATTCATTTTTTTGCATGTAGCTAAAAAAGCAGCATGTTTACCCGAACAATTATGTTCTAATGGACTTGTCTTAGATTTTGGACATTTCAGATTAGTGATGTCAATGTCATATTCCCATAAAATTTTAAAGGCTTCCCTTGAATGAAGTTTTGATCCACTATGTGACCCGCATGATAACGCAATTGATTTTGATGCATTATTGATTTTTGATGCAGCTCCACTACTAACAAAAGGTATTGCTTGAAAGGGTTTTAGTGCTGATCTTATGAAACTTTTATATTCAGGATTTCCTGCACACATTAAAACTCTCCCTTTTTTGTCTGTAATAACGGCATGAATTTTATGGATTGACTCAATATTTGATCCTCTCATTAAGGTCACTTGTAAAGGAGGATTATTAGAAGTGTAGAGGTTTTTGAAATTAGAACTCATTTAGAAATTACTATATTGAAAAATCAAAATGCCTGATAAAGCCAAGACTGAAATAATAGAAAAAATTTGAATTAAATTTTTTAAAATTGGCTTTACCTCAATTGAAGCTATAAGCGATTCTTTTTCTTTCAAAACTAATGGTTTTTCCCATACTTGACCGTCATACCAACCGGATTCCTCGTATTCAATTTTTTCAGATATTAATCTATTAAAAATATGATTCCAGCCTAAATACAACCTTATTAATATTAAAAGGGGTATTGATAAGCTGCTAAAAAAACTTAATAGAATATATCTCAAAAGGGATGTTTTGAAATATACACTTCCTGAAGCAATGACAAGAAAAAGAACAAAAGCTGCCATCCAGAATTTTATCAATATAAGAATTAGTAACTTTTTTGTTTTTGGCCAAGAAAAAATTTTGGATTTTGATAATTCTATAAATTCATTTGTTGGTTGTTGCTCTTTAGGGACAGGACATTTTGATTCGTTCATAAAATAAAATTATGGAAATATAAGATTTTCCCCATTACTCCAGAATGATTCAAGGTCATAATATTTTCTTATATCAGGTTGAAAAATATTTACAATCAAGTCACCATAATCAAGTAAAGCCCATTTCGCTTCGTTAACCCCCTCTTTTCGTATTGGTTCAATTTTAGCCTTCTCTTTAAGTTCTCCCTCTACAGAGTTTGTTATTGATCTAACTTGTACATCAGATAATCCTTCTGCAATCAAAATCCATTCACTAATAAATGAAACTTTATCAATTTTTATAAGTTTTATATCTCTTGCCTTTTTTTCATCACATGCTCTAGCTGCCATTAAAACCAAACTTTTATTGTCCATAAACATTTTCGCTGGATACTGATTTTTCTGAACCTTCTTGTTGAGATAATTCTGATCTTGCTTTTTCTGCACTCTTTCTTAAGGCATCTAATCTATCTTCAAAGAAACTTCTTTTTTTCTTTTTTCGTGTCTTATCTATTAATTCCTTTAATGCTCCCCCAAGACTTTTATAAGCATTTGGAATGCTGTATCCAAATCTACAAGCAAGATCTATGGCTCTTTCATCTGCATAAATAGCATCTTGAAGCTTTTTTTCGGAATTATTCTTTAAATATAATCTATAACCTGCAAAACTTGACAAACCTAGAGCAAGTAATAAAAGTAAGCCATCTTGCACCCATAACTCTCCTATCGCCCCTCCAAGTCCAATGGCAAGAGCTGCCATTTCCCATCCATCCCTGGGAATTGTGTCATTTTGGATTTTCCCCACCTCGTGCCAGAATAATAGATTTCTGTGGTCAATAGCAAAGTTATCCCATTCATCTAAATCTATTTGAATTTCTACTTCGTCACGACCGATTTCCTCGAGAGTTATTAAAGGTGGGTCTATAGCCGCGGCAGCTTCAACAAATACCCAACTTTCATTCTCTGGAGGC
>CACEFS010000039.1 GCA_902558895.1 uncultured Prochlorococcus sp. | reverse complement strand
GTTATTCTGTTCATGCTTTGCCAATTGTTGGTATGGGAAACCATTACGAAAAAGAAAAAATTAAGATTATCGGAAAAACTAAGGAATTTAGAACTGGAGGAATTGGGTATAATACTTTGAAGGGAAGACTAACTGAGATATTTGGAGGAGAATTATTTTATGTTTTAAAAAAAATATATTTAACTTACAAAATTAAAAAAAAATATGATTATTTTTTTGTAGTTGGAGATATTGTGCCAGTTTTTTTTGCATGGATTTGTAAGAAAGATTTTTTTACATATCTAGTTGCTTATTCCAGTCATTATGAAGGGAAGTTGAAATTACCATGGCCTTCAAAATTTTTCTTGCGCTCACAAAAAGCAAAAAAAATATATACGAGAGATGCCCTTACAGCTAATGATTTAACATTGCAATTAAAAAAGAAAGTGTCTTTTTTAGGCAACCCATTTATGGATAAGTTTTTTCCTAGAAACAAAGAATTAAATAAAGCTGAATTTAGTATTGGATTATTTCCAGGAAGTAGATTCCCTGAGATTTTAGATAATTTTGTTTTGATTTTAGAGGTATTAGAGGCTTTGTCAGATTTAAGATATTTTCAAAAAATTCAGTTTAATTTTGCAATAGTTAATGCTCTATCTTCATCAAGAATAAAGGGGATATTTCAAAAAAGAGGATGGTTAAAAAAAGAAAATATAAAAGATAATAATCTCTTGAAATTCCAATATAAATTTTTAGAAGTGAATATATATTGGAATAATTTTGACAAAATATTATTGAAAAGTAGATGCTGTATTAGTATGGCAGGAACAGCAGCAGAGCAAGCGATTGGATTAGGAAAACCGGTTATTCAGATTGAAGGTAAAGGTCCGCAATTTACAAAAACTTTTGCTGAAGCGCAAAGACGTTTGCTTGGAAAATATGTTTTTTGTGCCAGTAATTATAAAGACAAAAATGATCAAATCAATCAGACAATTAAATTGATCATAAAAATAATATATCTTATAGTGCTAAATAAGAAGTTTATGATCTCATGTAATGAAAATGCTAAAAAAAGACTGGGTGAAAACAAAGCTTGTCTTAAAATGGTAGATGATATGAATATTGTTATAAAAAATGACTAAGGAGAATAATCAAAATAAGTTAAAACAAATTATCGATAATTTGTTATTAATAAATTTATTTACAGTCATTTTTTTTTCAATATTTTTTATTTTTGCAACCATCATGCAATTTAATGGGATATTTATTTTTATTAATTTTATTCAGATAGTTTGGAATCCTCTTATAGTTCCATTGATAACAATTCTTATTATTGGTGCTTTAGTAAACGGTATTAATTCTTGGTGGAGGCGTAAATTGCTTTCTCAAGAAGAGGATATTTAAAAGTATAATTTTTGAGATTACTGCTAATTACTTTTTGTCCTTCTAAAACAACTTTCGCTCCGTCTCCTAACAATATTTTTAAAACCGCTCCAGGCACTGGAAGTAAATTTGGTCTATTCAGACATTTGCCTAAAGTCTGAGAAAATTCTCTCATTAATACTGGATTTGGTGCAACAGCATTAAATACTCCCGAATACTTTTTATCAACTAATGCACGAGTAATTAATGCACATAAATCAGTTCTATGGATCCAACTCATCCATTGCTTACCATCTCCAATTGGTCCACCTAATCCAACTTTAAATATAGGGAGCATTTTTCCTAATGCTCCTCCATCTGCCTCTAGAACAATTCCAATTCTAAAAATAACTAACCTTGAGAAAAATGGTTTTTCAGCGGCGACCGCTTCCCATTTTTTGCAAAGATTTGATAAAAAGTCTTTTCCTCCAGTACTATTTTCAGTGAATTCACTAGACAAACTTGTACCGTAATAACCTATAGCTGATCCATTTATAATGACTTTTGGGTTAATTTTTAAATTTTTAAGGGTCTTCATCATAAATTTCGTGGTGTTAATACGACTATTTTCTATCTCCTGTTTTTGTTCAGAAGTCCATTTTTTTTCTGCTATGGGTTCTCCCATCAAGTTAATAATTCCATCTGTCTCTCTTAAAATATTTTGAAGATTTTCGTTATTCCAGTTTTTTTCTTTTGATAAATCTATTTGAAAAAACTTAAACTTATTAAAATCTAAATCAATCTTTAATTTACTAATGGGTTTTCTGCTAACAATGTATATTTCGTGATTTTCATTGAGTAGTGTTGGTACTAATTCTTTACCAACAAATCCGGTGCAGCCAAGTAGTAAAAGACGCATATCATATAAATGTTTATCATTTAAGGCTATTAAATTTTTTAGAAGTTTGTAATTATTATTCCGGTATAAATTTTTTTCAATATTTTTCAAACAAGTTTTTGTATAATGTAGTTCAAATAACTTTCTTGAATTTATTATGACAGATTCTATTCCAAAGAAACCTCTCAAGAAAGGAAGCTTAGTTTTTGTAGATAAAGAAAATTATATAAAAAGTATCGAAGCGCTAGCCAGTGATAATGATCTACCTAATTATGTATTTGAAGGTCCTGGAGAGATTCTTTCACTGAAAGACGAATATGCTCAGGTTCGATGGAGCAGACCCGTTCCAGATGTTTGGTTTAAATTAGCTCAACTTAAAGAATATATTAAATAAAATTTTTATATCTAAAAGTTTTTACTTTTTCTCTGTAGACATCTTTGATTGAATTCTTTTGGCTTCTTTAATCATTTCTTTGCCATCAAATAAGTAATTATCTACGTATCCTTGTGTATATCTATCAAATTCTGATAGCGCATCTTTAACTTGTGAAAAACAATGATAAAGATCGAGGCCTAAAGCTGAAATAGACTTTGGAACTACTTTTTTGTTATAAATTTTTTCAACTTTTTCTATTTTCTTTTGTGAAAGAATTATGTAACTGCAAAAATTTTTCATTAGTTGATCATCATATGGATCCGCAGATAGTTCTTTTAGTTCGTTATTCAAAGGTTTAATTATTTGACTAATTAATCTATTTATCGGACTATAAATTTCTTTAATCCATGTTTCAACTTCTTTGTCCTTAATTGAAGAATTATATTTTTTTGAATTAAATTTCTCTTCCCAATTTTCATTTATTGAATCAAATGATGAATTGGAAGAGAAAAACCTGCTATCGTATTGTTTCTTTTTGATAGGGTCATTTAGAGTTTCCCAGGCATGTTGTATTGCAAGAAATCGTTCTTTCTTGCCTCCTGCATCAGGATGATGTTTCTTAACTAAAGAGCGATATGCAGATTTAATTTCACTCCTGGTTGCATTTTTTTTGAGACCTAATTCTTCATATAAATTTTTTCCCATTTTTATAGATTATGCATTAGAGATAACCATCTTTTCTGGATTGAATTGAGGAATTAGATTCAAACATTGCTGTTGATAAATATCTTTCTCCAAAACTTGGAAGAATAACTATCAATCTTTTATTAATTAGTTCTTTTCTTTTGCCGATTTTTATAGTTGCTGCTAAAGCTGCACCGCTGCTGATGCCAGATAAAAGACCTTCCAATCGAGCTAATAAACGCCCATAATAAAATGCTTCATCGTCATCTATTTTTATAATTTCATCAATTAATTTAGTATTAAGTACTTTCGGTACGAAACCCGCTCCAATTCCTTGAATCGAATGAGATCCTGCTTTTTCTCCGGAAATCACAGCACTTTTTTTGGGCTCTACTGCATAAATTTTGCAATTTGGATTAACTTTTTTCAAAAACCGTGCACAACCAGTGATTGTTCCTCCCGTGCCTACTCCTGTAACTAGTCCATCTAAATTGTTATTGGATTGGGACCAAATTTCTTGGGCGGTTGTTCTTTCATGAATATCTGGATTAGCAAAGTTTTCAAACTGATTAAATTGATAGCTATTTGCAATGGTTGAAGATAATTCATTAGCTAAATCTAAAGCCCCTTTCATTCCGTCTTTCCCCGGTGTTAGCTGTAATTCAGCTCCATATGCTCTCAACATTGCCCTTCTTTCAATACTCATCGTATCCGGCATGGTTAATATCAATTTATAGCCTTTTGCTGCAGCTACCATTGCTAATGCGATGCCAGTATTTCCACTTGTTGCTTCAATTAAAGTTGTTTTATCAGGTGTTATCAATCCTTCTTCTTCAGCTTTACATAACATTGAATGAGCGATCCGATCCTTAACGGATGCTGATGGATTGAAGCTTTCTAGTTTCGCTATTATTTCTGGATAACAATCAAAATACTTTCTGATTCGATTTAATTTAACTAACGGAGTATTTCCAACTAGAGAAGTTATATCATTTGCTATTTCCATGAAATGATTTTTTAAATGCAAAAATAAATTCTCCTATTTTCATAATAATTATATTTAAAGATCTTTTATATAATTTCTCAAAAGAATTTATTTTTAAGAACTTCTTGCGTCAAAATATTTATTATTATAAGGAGTAAGTTTTTATAATGATTATGTATTCGCTGGAACTAAGCCTGAGATATTCACCTTTTCCACTTTCAATTCAGAAGAAAGAATTTGATGATGTTCAACGAATTTATGATGAAATAAAAAGTTCTATGAATGAAACTTCAGAATCCTCAAACTTGATAGAATTAAGGTGTGACAAAGTGCAAGATAAATTAATTGCTGTAAGATCTAAAGAAATCATTTCTGTTCAGATATATGAAAAATCGTCAGTAGCAGGAGGAGCTAAAAGACCGGGATTTTCTCTCAACATAGATTGATAGAATTAATGCGCGATTTCCTTGAAAATGAAATACCCCATATTAAATTCAAAGATGTTTCTTTTTCTTATCCAGGAAAAAAAGAAAATTTAATTTTTAAATGTAACTTCTCAATAAAAAAACCTGGATTTTGGATGGTCGTAGGTAAAAACGGGAGCGGAAAAAGTACTCTTTTAAAATTAATTAATGGAATAATCAAACCCAATAATGGCTTTATTAGTTCTAAAGCAAATATTGGTATGGTGTTTCAAAACCCTGATCATCAAATATTGATGCCAAATTGCAGGAGTGAACTCCTTATAAATATTAATCAAAATATAAGTCAAAATGAAATTAATAAAAAAATTGAATATGTTCTTGATCAGGTAGGAATGGCTGGTTTTGAAAAAAGGCCGGTTCATACTTTAAGCGGTGGACAAAAACAACGCCTAACTATTGCATGCGCTCTTATTAGTAATAGAAATTTTATTCTTTTAGATGAGCCTACAGCATTGCTTGATCAAACCAGCCAATTAAAAGTTTTACGAACTATTAAACTTCTTACAAGTGACCAAAAAAAACCTTTGTCAGCTTTGTGGATTACTCATCGTTATGAAGAATTAAATTATGCTGATGCAGTAGCAGAGTTGAAAAATGGTTTTTTATCTAGCTGGCAAGAACCATCAAAATTTGAATATAATTAGATCTTGTACTTGTCATAAGGTACTTTAAAGAGCTAGATTCTTCTTATATTCCTCGGTAGCTCAGCGGTAGAGCGATCGACTGTTAATCGATTGGTCGCAGGTTCGAATCCCGCCCGGGGAGCTTATTATCCCCTGAATTGGAACTATGAGAGACATCACGTGATTTCACATGATGTCTTTTTTAGTGCTGACCTTACTTTTGCAGAAAAAGGATAAATCATACGATTTCAGGTTACAACATATTCTCCTTTTTAATGGTCGGGAAATGGTCTGGAAATTTCTGAAA
>CACEFS010000038.1 GCA_902558895.1 uncultured Prochlorococcus sp. | reverse complement strand
GATCATTCTCCATCATCCTGTCGGCGGCAAAAAAAAGTCTCGAGAAAGTATTTCTCCCATGTCCATTTATAGATGATGTCCCAAGAAATCTAAGTGATGGAACATGTTTCTTTCCTGTTCCAACAGTAAATCCATCTTCTGGATCAACCGGAATATTACCTCTCCATCTAAGCCACGGAATATTTGGATATCTTATTACGCATAGCCAGTGCCACATCCTCATATCAGTAAGAATATGAGAAGGCAGAGATTTGAATGTTGTATGAACGCACTCAACTAATCTTGCATCAAGACTCGCACCAGTAACTTTTTCAAGAATAAGTTGATCTATAAGTGCTGAGAGATTTGTAAGGTCAACCTTGCATTTCACTTCCTCTATACTCACAATATCTGGATTCCTCAAAGCAGATATAAGTCCATTACTGATTAGAGGTGATTTTAATCTGAATAATTTTTCGCTCATGCAACCTCCTCTTTCTCAAGGTTAGTTGGAATCTTCGATTCAAAACTGCACCCTCTCGCCATTATTTCCGCCAATTCTAGAATCTTCGTTTCTTGCTGAATTATGGAACTCATTTTGAGAATAAATTTCTGAAAAGACTCAGGTGACCTAAGTTCATTGGCCAGAGCAATAACCGCTTCATATGGAGAGATATTTGTTTCTAGAAGATTTGTCGAAAATAGAGATAGAGTCTGAAGTTGTGATGGCGGCAATTGCTCAACAATTTCTTCACTGCTCAGGTCACTGTTTGTATTTAACATTTTCTGGATGGAGTTCATCGAAATAGAAATAAGCATGGTCCAAACAGTGGAACAAATTGAGGTGAAGATGATATCTCTCTGAAGGGAATTGATATCTTTCCTCAAGGCCTTACTCATCAGAAGTTTTTTCAATGATGCAGTCACATCTGCATTCATTTCAATTACTGGAGGTTCACTTGGGATTAATCTCCATAACTGATCTTTACTTTCAGGGGTAAAGGATTGCCACTTTATGTTGAAGATGGAGTCATTATTGGTTTCGGCGGTAGCAAATCGAATGGTATGAATCAGACTTCTTCCAATTATCTGACCCATTTCTGTGGCATAGCCGCTCCTTGATTTTTCTCCGGCATATTGTTCTGTTCTTACAAGAAGTGCTTCTGCCCTGACTTCTTCTCCATTTAAAAAAGGTATATAGGAAGTCTCGGAGAAAAAGAATCCACCACCGCCATCCTCTAAATCAATTATTTCTCTTCTACCTGTTGATCTGCTTATAAGACGGCATATGAATTTAACAGGAGGATTTTCTCTCTCTGTGGGATGAAGAGTTTCTTCCCATTCAAATGGCGCAGTTAGCAGTATCTCAAGTTTTGTCTTTTCAAGTTTGCCATTGAACTTGAAAGTAATTCCATTGCTTACTTCCTGAATTACCTCTTCAGAAATGCTGTCTGGAGCTGTTATTCGAAATGCTCCATCAAGATCTATTGTTTTCCAAGGGACAAAATGCATAATTAACCCACCTTCCTGAAGCCTGCAATTTCAGGGTTTACCCCTGATGGAGGTTTGACTATGCACTCAAAAGGAACTGATGAAAATTGGTTTTCAGCAGAGAATACGAATCTTCTTGCATCAGAGTTGTCATATGAAATATATTGTTCACTTCCCATAAGTCGCATATCACTTATTCCCCACATTTCTCCCTGGCCACTGTCTGCAATGCTCTGGAAAGATAAATGTACTTTTGCAGTTCTGTTTGATTCACCTGATCGTACTAATTCGCCGGCTATTCTCCATCCATTGGCTTTTTTAATGAAGGAGCATTGAGCTCTATCTATAACAACTTCAAGTGCGGAACTTTTTGTCTTGGATAGACTTTTCTTTTCTTTACTTCCTCTGCCAAGATTAATCATTCTTTTAAGCATTTCTGGTCCTTCATCCGGAGGAGCAATAAATGAAGTCAGTAAGTTCTGAATTAGGATCTGCCTTAGTTCATATCTGATTCCTCTAAGTCTGCTGGCATGACCTCTCCAGGTATAACTTTCTCTCAGTCTTCTTGTTGTAGGCAGCCAGTCATCATGAGTCACTGGTTCACCTGCACGAAAATATTCTTCAGCGAATGCGTTATTTTCCTTGTTCAACTCTGTCTTTTCAGATTCGGCAATCTCATTCAATGATGTACCTACAAATGCAGCTGCACAATATGAACCTCCATCACTTAACTTTGTACCTTCGGCATAATCTATAACCATTCCAGAACCCCTTATAAGTGCAATGGTTGAACGGCATGGCAGACATTCCTCTTTTGAAGAGACTCTTGTAACACCAAGCCTGACAATACTTTTGAACTCATCATGAAGAAGTTCAGGATTGTCTGAGGGTTCCACTCTTCTAGGTATGGGAAACTCAACATCAATTGAGGAACTGTCGCCTGGGAATAATGATTTTGCACCTTCGAAAGGTTCTACTCTTCCGCACTCAACGAATGGAGACCATATTTCATCAGCACGGGCTTCAGATATATATTCAGCTGATTTCCCCTCTTCCCTAAATACTCTTGCTTTGAAATCAAGTCTTTCCCAGCTGATTGCAGGCCAGAACCATTTTGATGCAGCTTTTGTGAAATCTCTGCAGAGCTCCTCGGGATCTCTTATCCCTGATGAACCGGTGTCATCGCGATCAGGTTCATGAAAAGTTGGGATGAGGATAGTTGTTCCGCACTCAGTTTCATTGTCACGATTGAGAAGAATTTTTTCTGCATCTCTTTCTTTCATCCAGGTGGATTCCGCAATAGGAATTCCATCTTTTTCACTTTCAGATCCCATGTAGGCACCATCAAGCCATGATTTCCCGTCCATTTCATGAGCGGGAATTTCACTTCTTCCAAAAATTCTTAATTTCTTTCTGCCCTCAATTCTTGATGAGAAAAGAACAGTGAATATTCTTGAATGCATCCAGCTGACTGCCTTCCCCAGTCCAAAGCTTCCTCCTAATCCAGATTCTTTTCCGGTTGAAAAATTCTGCACACATAACTTACGGAAATTTCCTTTCTCGTCCCAGTCATCACCTGTCAGACCATCAGTTCCGTAATCACTGATTTTCAGACAGACAAGATTAGATGATTTCATAGATTCAAGTCCAGCTTTCAGGGTGAGAGCAGTGCCACTTGAACCTTTCACTGATGAAAGATGAGGGATAAGAGTTTCACTGTTAATTGATTTAAGAAATTTCTCTTTTTTCTCTCCCTTGAGCACTATCAGATCAAAAAATATTTTTACTTTTTTATCCTTTCTCTGGTCAAGGCTGTTCTGACAGATTTCTCTTACAAGTGTTTCAAGCAGTGATCGTTTTCTCTGTGATCCTCCTGCTTCAAAAATTTCACTTGCAGCATTACCACCACTGGATCTGCCCTGTCCAAGCGATGGTGTTCCAATCCATTTCAGTTGTGTCTTTGCTGTTTTCAAATCCCCTTCAGACACTATATAAAGCGTTAATAAATGATAGATGCCATGATCTGATTGTCATCTCAAGGCCAGAGAATTGCAACATTTGGAAGTCAAAATCTTAAAATTAATTGCATATTTTCCCCTCAGAAATTTTGCGAAAGAGATTTATTCTTTAATATCAAAATCTTTCATTAGTTTTTTAATTTTTTTTTCAGCTATTTTTTTATTTCTAGCAAGTTTTTTCATCGATTCATCTTCACAATTACCATCAATGATTCCAGCTCCAGTCAAAAAAGCGAAAGCCCTTTGACTTCCTTCACCATGATTAGGTCCACCTATATGAAGAATTAATCTTGCTAAGGATAAAATACTAGATTTATTTAACTCACTATGAAATAAACTCACTTGTTTTCCTGCCATGCAATCAGATTGTAATTCTCTTGCTGGATAATCTAATTGACTTAGAAAAGCATGTTGAAGAGCATGGGACCATTCATGACCAAGTAAATATATCAAGCCATAAGACTTACTCAATTTATAAAAATCCTCTACATCTTCTTTGGTTAAATAAATAGTATGAGAAGAATCACAATAAGAGCTGCCTTCTATAGTTTTTAATTTTTCACCTCTTCTATAACAGCCAGAAAAGTAAATTCTTGAATCTGCTTCTAAAATAATCGTTTGAGGTATACGAATAGTTTTTAAAAGCTTGTCTTCAGACCAATTTTTTGAACTCTTTTTAGTGAATTTTTCAATGATTTCATATATTTGATTTTCCTTATTTATGGAAGCTTTTAATTGCGGATTAACTAATGTTATAAAACATAAAAATATTATTATTTGCTTAATTAATAATTGAATTTTCTTATTTAATTTATTCATTTAAAAAAGAAAATCAATTCCATTTATAAAATTCTCAAGTTCTAAATTTGGATAGTCATAAGAAATTTCATTTAGATTGATAGAATCAGGAATCCCATCACCATCTGCATCAAAATCTATATAACCATTGATTCCATCTCTATCTACATCAGTAGATAAGTTATCGGCAATAGTTTCATTAGTTTCTGTGCGGAAGTGTCCTTTTACAAAGTTACCATCGCCTCTTGAATATGGATTGATCCAAGAAATTGAGGGTTTTCCTGAGTAATTAACTTCATTGATCCAATTAGCCATTTGATTATTCAGCTACAAAAGGTAAGGGACCACTTATTAAAGAAAAAGCAGCAAGCATTCCAAATGATTTAGATAGTTGCCTTACATTCTTTAATTTCTTGGCTTTTTTCATTTCATAATCAAACCATCCATAATCTCTCCATCTCTTAACTGATTTCTTAACTTCATCTCCTGAAATAAAAACCCCAGAATTATTTGTAAAACCATTTTCTCCAAATAGATTCAATTTTTCTTCTAAAGATTCATCGCATAAATTATGCCAATTTTGAGAAAGATAAAAATTATCTATTAAATTCCACATCTGCTTATATGGATGAATTTCTTCTTGGTTGATTAGACGAGATAGAGTATTTGAAGGCATTACTTGAGGAAATCCTCCATTTGAGGCATCGCTTAAATAAGCAACACATAATTTAGAAAGTACTGGTCTTGAATTTAAATCAGTCATCTAAAAACCTCCGTTGTGATACTGCTGCTTAAGTAAGACAGTTTTACCTACAATTATTCCTACTATTGGATTGCCTGTAAAAGCCATAGCTGCCAATCCAGCGGTCATACCAAGAGAGAAATTCATAATTCCTTTTTCAAAATCTGTATTTTGATTTTGAAATTCATTGTTTGATTTCATGAGATTTAAAATTAGTTCCATTTAGTATTAGTTCTGGAGTATTTAGAGTGATTCCAAATTCACTTAAAAATTTAAAGAGTCATAAATTTTTATATACGGGCACTATTCCATATCTCCCTTTTAATTTTTCTGCAAATAAGTTCCCCTGCAGCAGCACCAGCAACTGCTATGCCAGGTCCAGCGACCCCAAAGATTGATATGTTTGATAGCCATGTTGGGAAAATTCCTATGCCGGTGCCTTTAACTTTGCTTTCTTGATAGTTTTTGTGAGAATCCATGAGATTTAAAATTAGTTGCATTTAGTATTAGTTCTGGAGTATTTAGAGTGATTCCAAATATCCGTAATCAAGAGATTTTGAAAAGTCTTTTAAACAGTTTTAGAACTTATGCTTGTTGAAGAAATTCCTTGACTCGCCGCTTTTCCATAAGAATTAGCTAAAGAAAAACCAACTAGGCCAAGCCATCCAATAGGTCCTGCACAAACAAGAGCTGAAGCTAATGCCCCCTTACCAACAACGCCTATTGCTTTCTTTTGATATTCATTTTCCGTTAATGAATCTTTCTTTGTAATCAAATCAATGGCATCTGGAGCGACTAAACCTATGCCTGCAGTGATTGGATTCGATCCAATTACTGCTTGAGTTACAGCTACAGAAGTACCTCTTACTATGCCATTTAAAGCACCTTTGGCAGCATCTTTCCCCAATTCTTTTTCTGCCTCAGTGGCTAAATCATTTCTTCCAACATTCTTATATCCCTCAATCTGCGCAAGTCTATTTGCCACTGAAATACCACCTCCAAGTACTCCTCCAAGCGCTCCAGTTTCTAAAGTATTACCTGCAACCTCCATAAAATCTCCGCTTACTCCAGGGGTACTCTGTTCAGCAATATCTTCGATAAAGACTTCTGATTCATTAATCTCTGCTTCTGTCATTGTCCTATTCCTTATAGAACTATTTAATTTGCCCTCACCGTAAATTCCGTTTGCAGCTGAATTGTCTCCACCTTTTGAATATGCTACTTTATGCATCCAGTGTATTTCTGGATCATTAGTTATAGACTCTATACCTTCAATTGAGCCTTTAGCTTCTGCCGGGATCTTCTGATCATATATTTCTCTGGCTTCATCCATAGTGCGTAATTTACCCCTGGTTCCATCCTCTCTTAGTTCCTCAACAATATGG
>CACEFS010000037.1 GCA_902558895.1 uncultured Prochlorococcus sp. | reverse complement strand
TATGATCGGGAGAACAATTACTATGATATTCGTAAACGACATTATTAAATCGCCTACTAAATCTATCAATAAGTTGAGGAATTAATCCAATTTCTGGGGCTAGTATCAAACAACTTTTTTTCTTAAGAAATTGATCTTCAGCAATTCTCATATACACTTCTGTTTTACCCGAACCTGTTTCGCCCCAAAGAAGTAATGCATCTCCTGGTTTCATTATTTGAAATTTTTGAAATGCAATTTTTTGCTCATTTGTAAGATTTGGTTTTTTCGTTGCGATATGGTCTTTTACAAAGGAATTTAATTTACTATTTATATTTTTTTTTCTTTTAGATTTAGCAAGATAATTTTTACTGACCATTGAGTTGATTAGAGTGTAATTAAAACCAGACTTTATTAATTCACTTTGCCAATTACCTTTTTTAGATAAAGTATCCATTAAAAAAAATTCTTTTTTGGTTAATCCATTTTTCTTAATATCAAATTCTTTTTTAGTTTCAATCCATATTTGATCTTTTAAACCTTTAGAGAAATTTTTATATTTACCAATCCAACCAGGAGGAAATGCAGTTTTAAACATTTTTAAATTACTAACCATATAAAAAGAGGCTAGGGAGTCTATCAATTCTCTCCAAGATTCATCAATTATTTTTTTCTGCAAAATACTTTCAACAAACAAATATCTTATACTTTTTCCTCCAGTAATATTTGATTCATCATTATTGATTGTCGAAAAGTCTTTTTTGGAGATCACCAAGCCATTCAATAATCTCCCCCTTAGTCTCACACTTACAATATCTCCAACTTCTGCTCCAAGATTATTTCCATCTAAATAGTAAAAGCTTTCATTACTACTGCCTATATCAAGCAAAATTTCCAATTTAAAGGAGATATTTAATAACTGATTACTTGCCGGCTTCAAAACTTTTTCTTAGTATTGGATTGTTGAACATTCCACAAAGTGTTTTTTGCACATTGTAAGTATCCTGCTCTTAAGGGAGACATGAAGCTCTGATCATTGACTGAAAATTCAAAACTGATCTGCCTGTCTGAGAAATCCCAAGACTTTTTACTTTAGGTAATCTATAGCACTATTTAAATTTTTCAACAATTTAGAAAACTTTTCTTATTCTCATTTTGTAAAAAAGTTTTTTAAACATTAAGGGAACTTTACTACTAAATGTTCAAATTAGCCCTAAATAAAATTTTATCTAGTTAAATTCACCGTAGAAAGGAGTCAATTATGTGTCCAGTCGCAGCAGAATCAAAGAATTCCAAGCCTAGTTCAAAAAAAAAGATCAATAAAAAAATTAATACAAATTTAGAAACCGTAGTTGAAGAAGATAGTAATAAAAATAATCAAACTTTACAGACGTCTGCTGAGTTAAACGAAAGCAATATTGAAAATAACAATAATGAATTTAGTGATTCTGAAGAAGAAGATAAAGGGCTCGGGAATATAAAACTTGGGCCAAAAGGTATCTACACTGAAGATTCAATAAGAGTTTATCTCCAAGAAATTGGAAGAATTAGACTTTTAAGACCAGATGAAGAAATTGAGCTTGCAAGAAAAATTGCTGACTTACTCCAATTAGAAGAGCTGGCAACTCAATATGAGTCAGAAAAAGGACATTTCCCATCTGTAAAAGAATGGGCCGAGTTAATAGATATGCCTCTTCCCAAATTTAGAAGAAGACTTCTCTTAGGGCGGAGAGCTAAAGAAAAAATGGTTCAATCAAATTTAAGATTAGTTGTTTCCATTGCTAAAAAATATATGAATAGAGGTTTATCATTTCAAGATTTAATCCAAGAAGGAAGTTTGGGTCTAATTAGGGCAGCGGAAAAATTCGACCATGAAAAAGGTTATAAGTTCTCTACATATGCAACTTGGTGGATTCGCCAAGCAATTACAAGAGCAATTGCGGATCAGAGTAGAACTATTAGATTGCCAGTTCACTTATACGAGACAATATCCCGAATTAAAAAAACCACAAAAGTTCTTAGCCAAGAATTTGGCAGGAAACCTAGTGAAGAAGAAATCGCTGAGAGTATGGAAATGACAATCGAAAAATTAAGATTTATAGCTAAAAGTGCGCAACTTCCTATTTCTTTAGAAACTCCAATAGGGAAAGAAGAAGACTCAAGACTAGGTGACTTTATAGAGGCTGATATAGAAAATCCAGAGCAAGATGTTTCTAAAACTTTACTAAGAGAAGATTTGGAAGGAGTATTAGCCACTCTTAGTCCAAGAGAAAGAGATGTTCTCAGATTGAGATATGGAATTGATGATGGAAGAATGAAAACTCTTGAAGAAATTGGCCAGATTTTTGATGTGACGAGAGAAAGAATTAGACAAATTGAAGCAAAAGCTCTAAGAAAACTTAGACATCCAAATCGAAATGGGGTTTTAAAAGAATATATAAAATAAAAAAAGTTAAGTATAGTAGTTAGCTTTAAAAACTGGCAAAATAATAGCCTAAAATAAATTCGACTTAATTTTTAATTCAAACTCAAAATAATATTTAATGACTAATTTTAAGCTAAAAATAGCTAGTAGGAGAAGTAAGCTAGCAATGGTTCAAACATTATGGGTTAAAGATCAACTAGAAAGTAATATTCCCAATTTAGAGGTATCTATAGAAGCTATGGCAACTCAAGGTGACAAAATACTTGATGTAGCCCTAGCAAAAATAGGCGACAAAGGCTTATTTACAAAAGAACTTGAAGCACAAATGCTCGTAGGACATGCAGATATAGCAGTACATTCTCTAAAAGATTTACCAACCAATTTGCCTAATGGCCTTAAATTAGGATGCATTACAAAAAGGGAGGATCCTGCCGATGCTTTAGTAGTAAACAAAAAAAATGACTGTTATAAATTAGAAAACTTACCTGAAGGTTCGATTGTTGGAACAAGCTCCCTAAGAAGACTTGCACAATTAAGAAATAAGTACCCACATCTTGTTTTCAAAGATATCAGGGGGAATGTTATTACAAGAATTGAAAAATTAGATGCAGGAGAATTTGATTGTATAATTCTTGCGGCCGCAGGTTTAAAGAGATTAGGCTTTGAATCAAGAATTCACCAGATTATCCCAAGTGAAGTTTCCCTTCATGCCGTTGGCCAAGGAGCACTAGGCATTGAATGTAAATCTGATGATAAAAAAGTTTTAGAAATTATAAATATCTTAGAAGATAAACCCACCAGTCAAAGATGTCTAGCAGAAAGGGCTTTTTTAAGAGAGCTTGAAGGTGGATGCCAAGTCCCTATAGGTGTGAATAGTAAAATTCAAAATGAACAACTTTGCCTTACTGGTATGGTTGCATCTCTTGATGGAGAAAGGCTTATTAAAGATCAATATATTGGCAATATTAATGATCCCGAAGAAGTAGGCAAAGAACTAGCTAAAAAATTAAAGCAGCAAGGTGCCGAAGAAATACTAAGCGAAATATTTGAAAAATTTAGAGAAAAATAAAATTAGTTAATTTACTAATTTAGGATCAATTTCTTTTTTGTATCTCTCTTCACAATCTTTAATCACTTTAACAGCTTCTTCTATCCCAAAAAAACCATTTACTGTACATGTTCCTGGTTTTTTTAGATCTTTGTAGTGCTCCCAATAATACTTTGTTTCTTTTAACCAATGATCTCCAAGGTCTTCATAACTTGAGATATGATCCATTCTTTTATCATCTGCGAGAACCGCTATTACCTTATCATCGACCTCTCCACCATCATCAAATTTCATCACCCCAATAATCCTTGCTTCTACAATAGATCCTGGTATCAATGGCTCAGTTACCCCAACAATTTCTACATCAAGCGGATCTCCATCTTCATCCCATGTCCTTGGAATACATCCATAAGCAAAAGGATACGCAAGTGATGAATAACCTACCCTATCAAGTTTAAGATGGCCCGTTTCTGTAATTAATTCATATTTATTTATGGTATTAGAGTTCAATTCAACAATAGTATTTATTATTGTATTTGAGCTATCAGTGAAAGCATTTAGTATGTGCAATAAATTTGGGGTAACCCTGCTTGGGGGCTGATTTAGATTTGCCATCAAGAAATTATTTTTGTTTATCTTACATCCTCACACCTAACCAAATTCTTTAAAAGTAATGTTTCAGCAAAAATCATTTATTTTAGACCTTAAATGATTAATAAAATAGTTTGGCGATAGTTCTTCATTAGTTACAGCTTTTACCAACTCCATACAATTAACTGATCTGCCATATTTATGTATATTATTTTTTAACCAAAAGATGATCTTTTGATATTCACCATTTTCAATTAAGTTGTCAATCAAACCTATGTCTCTTTCCATTTGAAAAGATATTTGCGCACTTATAACATGTCCTAACAAATATGAGGGGAAATATCCAAAGGCTCCTTCACTCCAATGAACATCTTGAAGACAACCTTCTGAATCATTAGATGGTTTTATTCCTAAAAGCTCACCATATCTTTTATTCCATTCTGTTGGAATATCTTCAGCAGGTAACCCTCTTTCAATTAAATCTATTTCAAGTTCGGTTCTTATTAATATGTGTAAGCCATAAGTCAATTCATCCGCTTCAACCCTATTTAATCCTGCTTCCAAATGATTAATAGATTTCCTTAGTTCTAAATAATTATTAAGAGAACATCCAGCCGAAACAAATTTGTTAAAAAATCTTTTTGAAAAAGATTTGGATTTTACTATTCTATTTTCCCAAAATAAAGATTGACTTTCATGAATACCCATAGAGGTTGCTTGACCTAAAGGCCAAGCAAACCATTGATGACTTTGAGATGGCAAACCCTGCTCATAAATAGAATGCCCCCATTCATGTGCAGTTGCTAAAAAACTTGATAATGGTTCACCTTCAACAATTCTTGTCGTAATCCTGTAATCATTAGGCCCTAATGTAATTGAAAAAGGATGGGGAGATTTACCAACAACAACTAGATCTTTATCTCTCCCAAACTCATCAAGTAATTGAGAACATAAATTATGTTGAGATTCTGGACTCAAATCCCAGTGATATTTCTTAGATTTATTAATCCCTTTAATCAACTCTGGGAGAGTATCTTTCAAAGGCTGAAACACTTTGTTCAGCCACTTTAAAGTTAATTCAGGCTCAAAGGGTTGGGCTAAAGTTTCCCATGGTGAATATTGATCTGATATTTGTTTTGCCTCTTCAATCCGCAGTTTAACTAATTCTTCAAAGAAAGGAAGAAAAATTTTAAAATCTGATTTTTCCTTAGCTTCTTGCCAGCTTTCATACCCTTTAGATTTTGCCTTTGCTAGAGACTCAACTAATTTAGGATCTAAATTTCTTTCTCTATTAAATTCCTTCAATAAAAGACTAATATTTCTTTCTTTATCTTTTATGAAAAGTTGATTATCGGAATTTCGTTCAATATCTGCTAGTTCATTTTTAGCAGATTGTATTAAATTAGAAAATTCATCGGAAGAATTTCTTTCATGCAATACTTTTGCAATATAAGTAAGTTGTTCGGACCTCCAAGAAGCACCTTTCTTTGGCATTCCAGTATTCTGATCCCAATAAAGTGCATTTTGGATTGAACCTAATATTTGTGTTTCTTTAAGGTAAGCACCCAGATTATTCCAATGAGTTTCAGCCAAAGATTTAAATGGAAATTAAATTTATCTTAAGATAAAAATTTTAATGTCTGCAGTAAAACATTCATCTTTAACCATAATAGGATATTGATTAAATAAGTTTTAACTTATATGGAACAAATTTTTTCAAAATTAAAATTCAAAACTCATGGCGAGGGTTTTATTGATATCACATATGATTTAAATTTATGTGTTGAAAAAAATAATTTTCATTCCGGAATTTTAAATTTAACTTCACTTCATACAAGTTGCAGTTTAACTATTAATGAGAATGCAGATCCAAATGTACTGAGGGACCTAAAAAAGTATATGCAATCGATAGTTCCCTATGATTCCTACTTAACCTTATCAAAAAATACAGAAGAGATATCGTATAAACATTATCAAGAAGGGGCTGACGATATGCCAGCACATATTAAAACATCCCTAACAAATACTTGTTTATCTTTGAGTTTTCAAGACGGGAAAATTATGCTTGGCACATGGCAAGCAGTTTATTTATGGGAACATCGATTTGATCAAAAGGAAAGAATCATTAATATACATATAATTGGTGAGAAAAAGTAAGATATTTATAATGTAATAAGTCAGATTTATTAATTAATGGAACCCTACATTTTGCAAGATGAAGAATTGAATGAATTAGTTGTCAAAATACCTGGCTGGGAAATTAAATCTAAACAAATCCAAAGAGAATTTAACTTCGCTAATTTTATTGAAGCCTTTGCTTTTATGACTAAGGTTGCTTTAATCTGTGAAAAATATAATCATCATCCTAACTGGGAGAATGTTTATGCAAAAGTAATAATTAAATTAAATACACATGATCTAGGAGGTATTTCGAATCTGGATCAAACATTAGCTTCGGAAATCAACAAAATTTTCGATCAATAAAAATATAAACTCGTTTTCAACTATTCAAAATGTCTAAAAATTTATTGCCAGTTACTATTATTAGTGGATTTTTAGGTTCTGGCAAAACTACACTTCTAAATCATATTTTAAAAAA
>CACEFS010000036.1 GCA_902558895.1 uncultured Prochlorococcus sp. | reverse complement strand
AATTCTAATCTTATAGGAAACTCATTATTGACAGGATAAATATCAATTATTTCCCCTCTCCTACTCCAGAATCCTTCAGTTGAAGTTATATTATCCTTCGTATAGCCCAGCAAAGTAAGTTTATTTGCTAATTCTTGAATCTCGATTTGAAGCCCTTTATGCAAATCTAACTTGTTCTCAATTAATAGGTTTTTATTTATTAGATGAGGTTGTAGTGATCTCTCAGTTGATATAACAATATTAAGTTCATTTTTCTCATTTTTTATTAATTTGGATAAAACAGTGAGCTGACTAAATTCAATCTCTTTGGATTTATTAATTGATGAGTATGGTAGATGTTCTGTTGGAGGATAATATAAAACTGATTTATCATTTATACTTTCAAAATAACCAATCCATTTGTAGGCAATTTCTACATTAGGACAAATTAATAATATATTTTTTTCCTCTTTTTTTGCGATGCTATCTAATATTATTGATTTTGCATATCTACTTGAACCAACAATATTTAATTCATTATTTTTTGAAATTCTTTTTATTAATTCAGAAGTAATTTGTAAGTTCGAAATATAATCAACTAAAGTATTTAAACTCATTTATAACTATCAATCTTGATTACAAATATCCGATACATTATATTAGATTTTATACTGATTGTGAATAATATTTGATGGATTCAGCCGCAATAAATTCTTTTATACCCACACTAGATCAGGTAGATAGTTGGTATGAAATCTTTACACTTTTACCAATATTAATTGCTCTAGAATTATTATTATCGGCAGATAATGCTGTAGCACTAGCTTCTCTTACTAAATCCCTCGATAGTTCAGAATTAAGGTCAAGAGCCTTAAATATTGGCATAACAATATCTTTATTATTTAGAGTTATCCTAATCATATTATCTAATGTTCTTCTAAAGTTTATTCTCATTAGAGTTTTTGCTGGTTTTTATTTAATTTATTTATTCTTCTCTAATGTTTTTTTAAATTCAGATATAGAAAAAGCTGAAAATGGGACAGATAATAATAAAAATAATATTAGGTTTTTAAGGGTTGTAGCGCTTCTTTCAATTACTGATTTTGCTTTTTCCATAGACAGTATCACTACTGCAGTAGCTATAAGTGATCAATACATATTAATTATATTTGGAGCAGTGATTGGAGTATTAGCCTTAAGATTTACATCGGGGGTTTTTCTAAAACTTCTGGATATATTTTCTAGATTAGAAACAGCGGGTTACATAGCAATTTTAATAGTTGGGATTAAACTTTTACTAAATACGTTAATTAAAGAATCTATTCTTCCAGACTATTATTTTTATTTTTTGATACTTTTTGCTTTCATTTGGGGATTCTCTAAAAAAGAATCTAAAACTTAATCTGAGAGATATTCACCTGCTGATGGATTTAACTGTTGAATCAATTGCTTTTTGCTAGAAATGTTTTTGCCTTCAAGTTTTGCTTCTAACAAAATAATCGGATCAGTTTTTGTTGAAATTATAATTCCTTCATTTTCTATCACAGCAAGAATAATCCCTGGTCTTGAATAATTGCTCATTAAAAGGTATTTTTCATTTTTAATTACATCACTAGTCAAAACTTTGATTTTAAGCATTTTAAGGTTCTTACCTCTAAAAGTTGTATTTGCTCGAGGGTATAATGCTTTTATTTTTTGAGAAATTTTAAATGCTTCATTACCCCAATCAACTTTAAAGTCTGATTTTTCAATCATTCTTGCGTAAGTAATTTCTCTTCCAAGGGTATTTTGTTTTGTTAATTGAGTATTAGTATTTTTATTATTATTTTCTTCGATTAAAGATATAGCATATAAAAATAATTTTGCAGATAAAATACTAAGTTTTTCCGATAGTGTATTTAAATTATCGTTATTATTAATTTTAATTTTTTCTTCCAACAATATGTCTCCAGTATCAAGTCCCTCATTCATTTTCATAATTCCTACACCAGTAAATTCATCGCCTTTTATTAGGGACCATTGAATTGGGGCGGCACCACGCCATCTTGGAAGTAATGAAGCATGTGCGTTCCAACAACCAAATTTTGGGATTTCCAATATTTCTTTGGGTAAAATTTTCCCGTAAGCTATAACAATAAATAAATCACAAGAAAGTGATTTAAGTTCATTTATAAAATCTATATTGCCCTTTATTTTTTCTGGAGTATAAATTTTTATAGATTCTTTCTCAGCAGTGTTTTTTACAGGTGAGGCTATTAATTTATTTCCCCTAGATCTCTTCTTATCCGGTTGGCTAACTACTGCAATTACCTCGTGCTTAGATTTAATAAAAATATCAAGACTAGGAATTGAATATTCAGGTGTTCCCCAGAATATAATTCTCACGCGTCACCAGTTATTGATAATTCATCTACCCATATATGTGGAGAAATTCCACTTGTTGTTACCTCCTGGTTTGATTCAATATTTACTATATTTTTCAAAAGATATTTGATATCCCCTGCTACGGTGGCAGATTCTATTGAGATTTTTTTACCGTTTTTATAGAGCCATCCATCAAATGGAAGAGAAAATGAACCTTGACTTGCTCTGACACCTGCATGGATTGCATTTAACTCTTCTATATAAACAAATTCTCCCTCATAAGTAGAGTGATCTAATGATGTTTTTAGATCAAAGTTTTCTTCTGATTTTTCAACTACGATCCAATCAGGAGATACTGAGACTTTTGATCCTAGTCCAGCGTGGCCAGTGGGAATTGTTTTAAATATTCTTGCAGTTGATTCAGAATGTATAAAATTTTCAATTCTCCCTCTGTTAATTAGACATAGTCTTTTGGTTGGGGTTCCCTCTCCATCAAATGGTGTTGAAGAAATATTCTTTTCGTGAAGGCCATCATCATAAATATTAAGTGCTTCTGTAGATAGTTTCTCTCCGATTGAATTTTTATTAGATAAGCTCACTCCATCTATAATGCTTCTAGCATTAAACATTGAGCTAAAGGCGTTAATGATAGTTAAAAAAGACTCTGGGGAAAAACATATTAAATATTTATCAGTTTTAATAGATGAATAATTTAAATGAGAAATTGTTTTATTTGAAGCCTCTTTTATACATGACTCTATATCTATATCATCAGCACCATATCCAAGTTTTACTGAACCTGAACTACGAGGCTTCTTATTTTTCTCTTCTGCTCTTGCATATAAATATAGTGCTGCTTGACTTTTGGAATAACTTCGAAAGGCACCCTCACTATTTGCATAAACTCTCTCAAAGAAACTCTCAGATAAACCATTATATGGAACAGATTTTATAGATTCATGACTTTCTATAAGTTTTACTTCCGCTTCTCTTAAAAGTGTAAGTAATTTTTTTATTCCAACAGGATTTCTTGTTTTAACTTCCTTAACTTTAATAGGATCCTTCGCTAGTGGTGAAAATTCTGTAGATTCATTCTTATTGCCGAAATCAGAAGCTATATTTGCTAGCTTAAGAGCCTTTTTAATACCTGATTCACTAATATCACTTGTTGTTGTAATACCAACTAAATTAGATTGATTCCAAACTCTTAAAGTTAAAATTTGCTTTTGTGAGGCCTTAAGTTGTTTAGCCTCTCCTTTATCTACTTGCACAGAATAATCATTAGAAAAGCTTGCTCCATAATCCCATTTTTTAAGATTTAGGAAATCTGCGGCTTTGGAGATTTGAGTTGTGATTTCTCTTGAATTCATATCCTATCTTCCGCCAACAGTGATTGAATCAACCTTAATATGAGGTTGGCCAACAGTTACGTTGACACTTCCACTAATGGATCCACAGAATCCAGGAGCCAATTCGAGATCATTTCCGCACATTGATATTTTTGGCATAACTTCTTTAGCCTCACCGATCAATGTTGCTCCCTTTACTGGACTAGTTAATTTTCCATTTTTAATAAGATATCCTTCTTCTACCGCAAAATTAAATTGTCCTGTAGCACCTACACTGCCACCACCCATTGATTTGCAGTAAAGACCTTCACTAATACTATTGATTAAATCTTCTTTCGAGTATTCACCTTTAGCTATGTAAGTATTTCTCATTCTTGAAGCTGCAGCAAAAGAATAATTTTGTCTTCTTCCACTCCCTGTTCTTTTATGACCAGTTCTTAATTCACCTGCCCTGTCGGATATGAATTTTTTTAAAATTCCATCTTTTATAAGAACTGATTTTTCGGGTTCCATACCTTCATCATCTACTGATAATGAACCGAAGGATCCTTCTGATATACCTTCATCTATAGCTGTTAGAGATTCATGTGCAATTTTTTCATTCAATTTATTCTCAAATGGTGTTGTCCCTCTCTCTATTTGAGTAGTTTCAAGTAAATGACCACAGGCTTCATGGAATATAACGCCACCAAATTTATTAGCTAATACAACAGGCATTTGTCCTGCATCAACATAATCTGCATACAACATGTTCATTGAACTTTCAAACACATCATTAGCTGCTTTTTCGTGATCCCATATTCTGAATTCATTAGGCATTCCTGACGATCCAAATCTTCTACTTCCACTAGATCTATATTGGGCCTCACTTGCAATTACGTTGAGACCAACTGTTTGATGCAATCTAATATCTGAGACATAGGTTCCGTCACTGGAGGCTATAATTACTTCTTGAAGATTTCTTGAATAACTTCCCTTTCTAGTTATTATTTTATTATTTTTCTTTAAAGACTTTGTGCTAACTAGTAGTTTTTCACTTATCTCGTGAATAGATGGGACTTCATTAATCCAATTTTTCTTGGATAAACTATAATCTCTATGTTTATTTAAACCGTTAAATACTTCTCTTTTGTTGTCTGTTATGTCTAACATCTCAATAGCCTGAGATACCGATCTAATCAAGCCATGCTTTGTTAAATCATTTGTACTTACAAATCCATCCTTTTTCCCCTTGAAGATTCTAATGCCAGCACCCCTTCCAAATGATGGACTTACACTTGTAATAAAATCTTCTTCTGCTAACAAGCTTGAGTTGTCAGTATTCTCTATAAATATTTCTACAAATTCAGCACCAAGCCCAATGCCGTAGAAAATAATTTCTTCTAATAAATCTTTATTGCAACTACCAAAAACGATTTCATTTGATTTGATTTGTGAGGAAAGCATATGAGTCTATAAATCTTCTCTGTATTAAAGATTATCTAATCGAAGGTTGGAAATCTTTGCTATCAAGAGGTTTTAATAAGTATAGTCTTAATAACTGGTAACCGTTTGATAAATATTTAGGTAATTTTTTAAAAGTTTTAGATACTTTATTTCCATCACTGTTTGCAATATCGGAAAGAACCTTATTATTTTCTACTATTTTATCTAATCTTCCATAAAAAGAATTATCATAAACGTCCATTACTACAGGGAAAACTCTAGCTGCAGTTTCATTTGTTTTATTAATAACAAACTGGTCGTAATCTCTGGCATCTAAACCTAAAGAACTGTAGAAATCTTTTTTAATTCCCAAATCCCTTGCATACATGGTTGCAAATACAGCTAATAGAAAGAACCTAGACCATAACTTGGATGTTAATGGAAGATTATTCAAAAAATATCTAAACCTATGGAAGTAGTCAAATAATGGGTGTGTAAAAGTAGAGCCACCAATGGTAATTTTTTGGCTTAAAGATTTAACAGTACGTGGCTGTGCTTTCATTAATGCATCAAAGAAATCCCCATGTCTATTTTCATCTTGACACCAATTTTCAAAGTAATTAAAAAGTGGAAAAATTTTGCTACTAGGGTTCTTTTCGAGATGCCTATAAATTGCTATGTATCTCCAATAACCTATTTTTTCCGATAAATAAGTTGCGTAAAAAATACTTCTTGGAGGGAAATAAGTGTAATCTTTATTGGCTGTTAAAAAACCTAAATCTAACTGAAGTCCAAAGTCACTCATTGATTTATTTAAAAAACCTGCATGTCTTGCTTCATCTCTGGCCATATGAGCAAAACATTCAGCAAGTAGAGGGTTTTTGACTTTAATTCTCTTACTAAGTTCCTTATAAAGTAAAAAACCTGAAAATTCTGATGTACAACTTCCCTCGAGAAAATCAACAAAAAGCTCTCTTGTCTCAGGATCTAATTTTTCTGCAGCGCCTTCAAATTCACTATTTCTTACAAAATGATGTCTATTATAATCTTTCCTAAATTCCTCACAAATAGCTTCCAATTCCTCCTCGTTTATTGATAAATCCATATTTTCCATAGCCTCAAAGTCTGTTGTATAAAATCTTGGGGACAAAATTGTTTCTTTTGCTGGTATCTTTCCATTATTAATATCTTTCTTATTTTTTGATTCAACAGTTGATTGAGCCATTTTTTATTTGGTTTATTAATACTATTATTTACTATGATTTGTATTTTCGAGGGAAAAGTTAACTTGGTGTTATTGTTTTTCTAATTAACTCCTATTAACTTTTGTCCATTCAATCTTTGAAGTACTCTTGAAATTATTAATTTTAGGGTAATTCTTTTTTCGTCAATAAGAAAGGATTCAATAATACTGGGTTGTTGATTAGGTTTTGCTAAAGAAATACTTTTTAATGAACTAATGTCATCCTTCTCAAAGGATAACCAAAAGTTACATGTATTTTTAATTTCACAATTTATTACCCAACATTTATCTCCAGCAATAGGTCTATTTGTGTTAGTGAGGTTAATATTATTTATTTCTAACCCTCTTTGATTAATTTCCTCCGTAAGTGAAGGAATTAAGTGCATGTTAATAAATTCTAGGAAAGGCTTTTTCTCTACTGGGATTTCTTTTTTTTGTTTTGTTATAGGTTTTTCGGGTGTATTAATTTGATTTTTTTTAACAACTTTAGTAGCAGAATCACCATTATTT
>CACEFS010000035.1 GCA_902558895.1 uncultured Prochlorococcus sp. | reverse complement strand
ATGTGCATATTATGAGAATTTAGATGAAATGCTATTTAATTGCGGAATTAGATATGCAATCTTAGATGGACACGGTATTCTAAACGCTACACCAAGGCCTAGGTATGGTGTTTACGCTCCAATATGCTCGAAAAAAGGAGTTGCCTTCTTTGGAAGAGATAGTGAGTCAACTTTACCTGTTTGGTCTGCAAAGGACGGTTTCCCGGGAGATAAGGTTTATAGGGAATTTCATAAAGACTTGGGATGGGAATTGCCTATCTCCAAACTCCAACAGAAAGGTATCTCAACTAAAAGACCTTTGGGTTTGAAGTTTCATAAGATTACAGATGATAAGATACCGTTAGGGGAAAAGGAGTTTTACTTAGAAAATGAAGCCAAAAAGAAGGTTGCAGAACATGCTGATTCTTATCTCCTCGCGAGAGCCAAACAATTAGAAAAATTAACATTATCCTCTTCCTTTAAGCCCTTATTGGTAGCTCCATTTGATGCAGAGTTATTTGGGCATTGGTGGTATGAGGGACCTTTTTTTATTGAAAATATTTTAAAAAACTCTAGTAAATATTCAATTAAGCTTATAAATTTAAAAGAATTTTTAATTCAAAAGCCAAATCTTCAGATTTGCGATCCATCACCATCAAGCTGGGGACAAGGAGGCTACCATAACTACTGGATTAATGATGCAAATGCGTGGATTGTTCCGGAAATCACTAAAGCAGGCTCAACTTTTGTTGATTTATGCTCTAAAAAATTTTACGATGAATTATCTCCTAGACTTTACAAGCAAGCAGCAAGAGAATTGCTTCTCTCTGAGTCCTCTGATTGGAGTTTTATACTAAGAGCTGGAACTACAACTGAACTTGCAAAAGAGAGGATAGAAAGACATTTGTTCAGGTTTTGGAAAATAGTTGATATGATTAAAAATAATTCAAATATTAATTTAAAATTTCTTGAAGATATTGAGGAAGAAGACAAAGTTTTCCAAGATATTAATATTGATGATTGGCGAAAATAAAAAATACTAATTTAACTTAAGCATTCCTAGTTTTACTTTTAGAGGTGAATTTATAAACATCTTACTCATCACGTAAATTAGTTTTGGAAGTGGAAGTGTATTAGTAAGAAAACCTACCCATTCATTGGTCGATAATCTAAAGAAATTTGAGAAAAAGCTTCTTAATCTACTTTCGTCAAAACTCATCAATCTTCTAAGACCATATTGGTAAAGTTTATGCCTTTGTGTTAACTCGTAAGGCCATAGGACCCCCCAACCTTTTGTTGCTAGTTCAAGAGAACTTAGATGAGGTTCTTTTAAAAAGATTGCTAATTTTTCTGCAAGTAGTGGAGCTCTTCTTAATAAAGATCCGATCATGTATCCTGATGCAGGATGCACCATGCTTGCAGACCCTCCGAAACCAAGTACAAATTGTTTTTTAAATGGGAGGGGTAAATTCATTGGGAAAAGGCAATTCTCCTCATGAAAAATTTCGCTTACCTCAATACCTTTACTATTGAGTCTTTTAAAAAGTCTTTTTTTAAGATTCTCTTGGGATACTGCAGGATAACTAGCTAATGATGTTTCTTCAACAAAAAAAGTTTCATTTCCAAGATCCATTGCATAGAGAAATGATGGAGAGGATAACTTTTCTTCAATGTTTAAATGATTTGGACGAAAATCCATTAAAACAAACTGTTCCTTATTGACTGGTGGCGATGAAAATTTGCCGACAATTCCATAAGCGGCTTGTTGAGCGATCTCATTTTGGACTGGCCTTTTTACAAAATTACTTTTATGACCACTTGCGTCAATGACTAACCTTGCCTTTATACTTAGTCCTGAGAAACAAATTACCTCAGATATTTTATTCTTCTCTTTAATATTTTTTGCTGTTTCATTCAACCATTCAATCCCTTTACACTTTTTTAAAAGTTCGTTTTGAAAGGCTTCTTGATTTATTAAACCATAATCGTAATTATGTTTTGTTGGATTGTCTCCCTTTTTATTTTCCCCATTTCCAAAAAAACTAACTGTTTTACACCATCGATGAGATAACAAAGACTCTAATCCTAATTCTTCTAATTCAGAAGCCCAAATACCATATGTGTTCTCCCATTTTTCTTTTGGAGATTTAGTTGATATCCCCTTTATATTAAGATCTTGCTTTGCTAATTCGGAAGCCAAGCATAGTGCGGCAGGCCCAGAACCTAAAATTAAAATATCAAGTATTTCCATATGATCTAATAAACCATTATCTTTTAATTTTCTTTGCTGGAATTGAATTGGTCTGATTCTTCTGTTTGTGCATGAGGAACTAAGACAACTTCTGATAAATGATCACCCTCATCCAATCTTTGTAATTTTACTCCAGTAGCGGCTCTAGATTGTTGAGAAATTTTATCTGCATTTGTTCTTACTATCACACCTTTTTCGGTCACAAAAAGTAATTCTTCCCCTTCTCCAAGGACCTTTAAACAAACTAATACATCATCTTTAATTCTAAATTTTATTGCTCTCAAACCCATGCCTGCTCTTTTTTGCAATCTAAACTGAGTTACAGGCACTCTTTTACCTAGTCCAAATGCACTGGCTATTAGTACCCAAGGACCTTCTGAGGAGTTAACTTCAAGATTTTCATCAAATTCCTTAGTAAGATCTTCATTTTTAGCTAATTGATCAACTAAATCAGATGTCAAAACATCCATAGATACAAGATTGTCGCCTTTTCTCAAGTTCATAGATTTAACCCCCCTCGCTGTTCTGCCAAGTGGCCTTAATTCGTTAATATCTAATCTGAAATGAATCGCCATTCCTGTTCTTGATCCAATCAAAACACTATCACCTTCTCTTGATAATCTAACCCAAGTTAAAGCGTCTCCATCCTCAAGATTTATTGCGATTAATCCATTTGATCGAATTTTTGTGAACGCAGAAAGTGAAGTTCTTTTTATAAATCCAGCCTTGGTTAGCATTAATAGATAACAATCGTTATCAAAAGAATCTACTGCAACCAGTGAAGTTATCTTTTCTTCTCTTGGTATTGGGAGAAGTTGAACTGATGGAGTACCTTTAGCTGTTCTGCTACTCATAGGAACCCTATATGCCGGGAGAGCATAAGATACGCCTCTATCACTGAAAAGCAAAAGAGTATCATGATCATTACAGCTTATAAATAGTTTAACTTCATCATCTTCTTGTGTCTTTGTTCCAGCCTTACCTCTTGACCCACGACTTGTAGATTCGAATTCATTAACAGGCATTCTTTTTAAATAACCTGCTTCAGTCAATAAAACTACAGATCTGTCATTAGCGATAAGATCGATATCATTTAGACCGCCTCCTAAATCAAGTATTTCTGTTTTTCTTGGAGAGGAAAATCTTTCATCGATTTTATTAAGTTCTTCAAGAATAATTTCAAAAATTCTTTCTTTACTGTTCAATATTTGCTGATATAAATTGATTTTTCTGGTTAACTCATCATGTTCCCCTTTGATTTTATCTGCTTCTAGTGCTGTTAATCTTCTCAATTGCATTTGTAAAATAGCTTCTGCCTGTCTGGCAGATAACTTATGATCAGTTTGTAATTTTTCTCTGGCTGAAACTGTATCTTTTGCTGATCTTATTAAAATAATAATCTCATCCATAGCATCCAATGCTAATAAAAGACCCTTTACAATGTGGTCCCTCTCTTCAGCCTTTTTTAATAAAAATCCTGTTCTTCGCTTTATTGTCTCCACTCTGAAGTCTAGAAATACATCTAACATTTTTCTGAGTGAAAGTGTTGTGGGCTCTCCTTTTACTAAAGCAAGGATATTTGCACTAAAGTTGTTTTGTAGAGGCGTTAACTTAAATAAATTATTTAAAACTACTTGTGGGTAGGCATCCCTTTTTAGTTCAATAACAATCCTCATACCATCTCGATCACTCTCATCTCTAATATCAGAAATACCTTCTAATTTTTTTTCATTAACCAAGTCAGCAATTCTCTCTATCAATGCCGCTTTATTAGTTTGAAATGGGAGCTCTGAAATTATTACTGCATCTTTTTCTGCTCTACCGCTGGATTTAATTTGATCAATATTTGCTACACCTCTCATAGTTATTGAACCCCTCCCTGTCTTAAAAGTTTCTCTGATGCCATCTCTGCCTAAGATTTGACCTCCTGTGGGAAAATCAGGACCCTTAATTATTTCAAAAAGTTCTCTATCTTCAATCGAAGGGTTATTGATGATTGATTTAAGACCATTAATTAACTCCCCTAAGTTATGAGGAGGAATATTAGTTGCCATTCCTACTGCTATTCCAGATGATCCATTTAGTAGTAGTTGAGGAATCCTAGCAGGTAAAACTGTTGGTTCTTGCTGAGAACCGTCGAAATTATCGGCGAAATCTACAGTTTCAGATTCAATATCCTCTAATAAACTTTCATCTGTAAGAGACTGTAAACGGGATTCTGTATATCTCATTGCTGCTGGAGGGTCGTTATCAACAGAACCAAAGTTTCCATGGCCATCTATGAGTGGCATCCGCATAGAGAAATCCTGAGCCATCCTAACCAAAGCATCATAAACTGCAGTATCGCCATGAGGATGGTATTTACCTAGTACTTCTCCAACAACTCTTGCACATTTTCTGTATGGTCTACCGCTAGTTAAACCAAGCTCATACATTGCATAAAGAATTCTTCTATGAACAGGTTTTAACCCATCTCTTGCATCTGGAAGAGCACGACCGACAATAACGCTCATTGCATACTCAAGGTATGAGCGAGACATCTCGCTCCTTAGATCGGTCTGAATAATTCGGTCGTTATCTTCGCCTAATCCTGAGTCGTCAGAATCTAAAATATCAGACATATAAAAATACTTTATTTAATAATAATCGCTCATTGTCATAATCAATAAAAAGAAATATTTATTTAATTCCCAAATACTCACATTTACACACAAATCAAAATAAAACCTGTTGTTTTTGAATAAACCTTGGCTTATTACCCCTTTAGTTGTTAATTTATTCAAAATAAAGAGAAAAATTCCGTGAATATTGAACTTGGTTTAAATAAAAAAGTCAGAAGGGCTTATGGCATTGATGAAATAGCTTTAGTTCCTGGTAATAGAACACTTGATTACGATTTGACTGATCCTTCTTGGTCAATAGGTGATATTAAGAGAGAAGTTCCGATAGTAGCTAGTGCCATGGACAGTGTTGTCGATGTAAATACGGCTGTAGAACTCACAAAACTAGGTTCCATAGGGGTTATTAATATGGAGGGCATACAAACAAGATATGAAAATCCTGATGAAATATTGAACCAAATAGCATCAGTCGGGAAGAATGATTTTGTTCCGTTAATGCAGAAGATATATAGTGAACCCGTAAAGGAGGGGTTGATTTTACAGAGAATAAATGAGGTCAAAGAAGGAGGAGGTATCGCTGCTTTTAGTGGGACTCCTCAAGCTGCAATTAAGTTTAAGGAAACACTTAATAATTCCAAAATAGATTTATTTTTTCTCCAAGGAACAGTTGTTTCAACAGAACATCTTGGTATGGAAGGTAAGGAAACCTTAAATATTAAAGATCTCTGCCAATCTATGAATGTCCCAGTCGTAGCAGGAAATTGTGTTACTTACGAAGTCGCAAAACTTCTCATGGACGCTGGTGTTGCAGCATTAATGGTTGGGATAGGACCTGGAGCGGCTTGTACATCAAGAGGAGTATTGGGAATTGGAATCCCTCAAGCAACTGCAATTGCCGATTGTAGTGCGGCAAGAAATGATTACTTTAAAGAAAGTGGTTGTTATATTCCTATTATTGGTGATGGAGGAATTGTAACGGGCGGTGATATCTGTAAATGTTTAGCATGTGGAGCAGATGCTGTAATGATTGGATCCCCAATAGCTAAATCTTCAAACGCTCCAGGTAAAGGATTTCACTGGGGTATGGCTACTCCAAGTCCAGTATTACCAAGGGGTACAAGAATCGAAGTTGGTTCTACAGGATCCTTAGAAAGAATTATTAAAGGCCCTGCTTTACTTGATGATGGGACACATAACTTATTAGGAGCCATTAGAACCTCAATGAGTACTCTTGGGGCAAAAAATATTAAAGAAATGCAAGAAGTTGAAATAGTTATCGCACCATCGCTTCTTACAGAGGGTAAGGTTTATCAAAAAGCTCAGCAGCTTGGCATGGGTAAGTAGTTCATTCAAAATTATAAAACCTTAGTGAATTAAGTATTAAATTGAAAAATTTTCTGATTAGGAGTTATTATGAAATAATGGGGGAAACCCCATACTCCTCACACACTAAATCGCCCGATTAATCGGGCTTTTTTAGATATTTTGTTACTTATATTATTTTATCTGTAATGAAATCATCACTTAGAAGAATTGCTTGCTAAATTTTCAAAAAGGAATACTTAAATTATGTCATCAGCTCCAGCCGTAACTGATTCTTCATTTGACAAGGATGTACTGCAAAGTGATCTTCCAGTATTGGTTGATTTTTGGGCACCATGGTGCGGTCCATGTAGGATGGTCGCTCCAGTTGTAGAAGAAATCTCAAAAGACTTTGAAGGGAAAATTAAAGTTTTTAAATTAAACACAGATGAGAATCCAAATGTAGCCAGTCAATACGGAATTAGAAGTATTCCTACATTAATGATCTTTAAAGGAGGTCAAAAGGTTGATACCGTTGTTGGAGCTGTGCCAAAAGCAACTCTTTCGAGCACTTTAACTAAGCATTTATAAATGTAAAAGCTTTGCATAAAATTGGACTTATAGATTACGGGATGGGTAACATCCATTCTGTAACAAAATCTCTAGAAAGTCTTGGAGAAGAAATAATATTAATTAAAAATTTTAAAGAGTCTAAGCTTTGTAAGGCGATAATACTTCCTGGTGTTGGAGCATTTGATCCGGCGATGAATAATCTTATAAATACGGATCTGATAACTGATTTGAAAAAATGGATTAAAAGTGGGAAGTCTTTTTTGGGGATATGCTTAGGTCTGCAACTCCTTTTTGAATCTAGTGATGAAGGAGAGGTTCAAGGGCTGGGAATATTAAAAGGAAAAATTCAAAAAATTCCTCATATTGTTAACCA
>CACEFS010000034.1 GCA_902558895.1 uncultured Prochlorococcus sp. | reverse complement strand
CTCATCGACGAGGCTGGTAGTAGGGTACGTTTAATAAATTCTAAACTACCACCTGAAGCAAAACAACTAGATAGAGAACTAAGACAAATCCAAAAACAGAAAGAAGAATCTGTAAGAGATCAAAATTTCGATCAAGCTGGCCAATTACGCGAAAAAGAGATGGAATTGTCTGCAAAAATTAAAGAGGTATTGGATAATAAAAAAGAATCTACAGCTGGAGATCATCCTGATGATAAAACCTCTGTAAAAAGTGATGCGAAACTCTTACATAGCCCACTCGTTAGTGAAGAGGATGTAGCGCATATTGTTGCTTCATGGACAGGCGTTCCCGTGCAAAAATTAACAGAAACTGAATCAGTCAAACTTCTTAATATGGAGGAAACCCTTCACCAAAGGCTAATCGGACAAGATGAAGCTGTAAAGGCTGTTTCTAAAGCTATCAGAAGAGCAAGAGTTGGATTAAAAAATCCTAATAGACCTATCGCAAGTTTTATCTTTTCTGGCCCCACTGGTGTTGGTAAAACTGAATTGACTAAATCCTTAGCTTCATATTTCTTTGGTAGTGAAGAAGCAATGATTAGATTAGATATGTCAGAATTTATGGAAAGACATACAGTTAGTAAACTTATAGGCTCCCCTCCTGGGTATGTTGGTTTTAATGAAGGTGGGCAACTTACTGAGGCAGTCAGAAGACGTCCATATACGGTCGTTTTATTCGATGAAGTTGAAAAGGCTCATCCAGATGTATTTAATTTACTATTGCAACTACTTGAAGACGGAAGATTAACTGACTCAAAGGGCAGAACCGTAGATTTTAAAAATACATTGTTAATAATGACTTCTAATATCGGTTCTAAAGTAATTGAGAAAGGGGGAGGTGGTTTAGGATTTGAATTCTCAGGTGATTCAGTCGAAGATAGCCAATATAATAGGATAAAATCTTTAGTTAATGAAGAACTAAAGCAATACTTTAGACCTGAATTTTTAAATAGACTTGATGAAATAATTGTATTCAGACAACTAACCAAAAATGAGGTTAAAGAGATTGCTGAAATAATGCTGCAAGAAGTTTTTGCAAGATTACATGATAAAGGCATTAAGTTAAATGTTACAGATGCTTTCAAAGAAAGACTTGTTGAAGAAGGTTATAACCCTTCATACGGAGCAAGACCTTTGAGAAGGGCCGTTATGCGTTTACTAGAAGATAGTTTGGCTGAGGAAGTTCTCTCTGGGAGAATAAAAGATGGAGATGAAGCTTTAGTTGATATAGACGATAATAAAAAAGTAACAATAAATATTTCTTCTGAAGAATCTTCTCAAGAGTTAGCAGGTGCTAACTTCTAATTATTCAAAAAAATATGCAGTCAATCTCTCCAGAAACTATATATAGGGGAAATTTTGCTTGGGAAAAATCTTTACCTCAAATTGCTAAATTAACTAAAAGCCCACTGATTTTGGGTAGGAGCATTCATACTAATAATCTGAGAAATAAAATTTTTATCGATTTAAAAAATGAAAATCTTTATGTTAACTCTGCTAGATTAAAATTTGATTGTTGTTATGAAGACATATCAAGAGTAAAGAACATCATTTCAGAGAATAATAATGATTCTGTTATTGCTGCAGGAGGGGGTAAAGTTCTTGATTCAGGTAAATATATAGCAGATTGTCTTAATATCCCTTGTATCTCTGTACCTCTTAGCGCTTCTACATGTGCAGGTTGGACAGCCTTATCGAATATCTATACAAAAGATGGTCAATTTATAAAGGATGTTTCATTAAAATCTTGTCCAAAAATCCTAGTATATGATCATAAATTTATTCAAACAGCTCCATCAAGAACACTTGCAAGTGGTATAGCGGATGCTTTGGCAAAATGGTATGAATCTTCAATAACCAGTTCAACGATAGAAGATGGCCTTGTTCAACAAGCAATTCAGATATCAAGAGTTTTAAGGGATCAACTATTAATAGATGGAGAAAAAGCAATAAAGGGTGAGTTTGAAGATAATCCCTCTTGGAGAAATACCATAGAAGCGTGTGGACTTACAGCAGGATTAATCGGAGGTATTGGAGGAGAAAAGTGTAGGACTGCTGCAGCACATGCTTTTCACAATGCAATTACTCAAATAATTACCCCAAATAAATTCTTACATGGTGAGATTGTTGGGGTTGGATTATTATTGCAATTAAGATTAGAAGAACTGAAAAATAATAATAAATTAGCTGATCAATCAATTAAACAATTGTTGGTACTTATGAAACAATTGAATTTGCCAACTACCATCAGACAACTTGGAATAAATGTTTTTGAAAATAATAATTTAGAGAAAATTGCTGAATTTACTTGTCGAGATAAATCTGAGATTCACTTTTTGCCATTTGAAATTCATAAACGGGATATAGTAGAGGTCATTGCAAATTTTGAACAACAAAAAATTAAAATATAAATATTTTTGACTAAAAACAATTTTGAACAATTAAATAAATTAAATGCAGAATTTTTTGAGAGTGCCAAATTGTCACTACTAGACCCTTTAGGTCTTTATTTGGCAAATGATGTTAAGTGGATAAAACTCAACCAAAATTGGAACTTCTTAAAATTCCCAGTAGTTATGGGAGGAAAAGGTCAACCTATACTTCTTCTACATGGCTTTGATAGTAGTTTTTTAGAATTCAGAAGAATATATAAATCACTAAAAAAAAATTTTCAAGTTATCGTACCTGATCTTCTGGGTTTTGGTTTTAGTCCTAGGTGCGCAACAAATGAATTCAATTCCTCGAAAATAATTTTCCATTTAATTGATCTCCTTAAGGCATTAAAAATAACAAAGAATCTAAAAATTATAGGTGCATCAATGGGAGGCTCAACAGCTTTAAAACTTGCTTATGAAATTCCTGATTCTATTGATAAAATTATCCTTTTGTCCCCCGCCGGATTGTTTGGAGAACCTAGGAGTATTCCTTTTCCTCTAAACCAAATTGGCGCCTCATTTCTCGGATTGCCTCAGGTTAGAAAAAGTCTTTGTAGGCAAGCATTTGCTTTTCCAGATGAATGCGTTGGTAAGATGGAAGAACAAATTGCTTCAATTCATTTAGGTTGTAAAGGATGGAGGAATTCACTTGCATCATTTGCAAAAAGTGGTGGGTTTGCAGGAACTCAAAAATATATTCAAAATATACCAATTAAAACATTATGTGGAGAAAATGATCGAATTCTTGGAAAAAAAGAGCTTAAAAAAATAGGAAATATTGAAAAATTAAATTTTGTAGGGTTACAAAATTGTGGTCATCTTCCGCATATAGATCTCCCATCATTATCTAGTAAAATTATCCAAGATTATTTTTTGGAATAAAAGATTCCTCAATTAATTTAGATATTTGAGAATTATAAAAATATAATACAAAACAGATGGAGTAAAGATGTAACTGTCAATTCTGTCAAGAATCCCTCCATGTCCCGGTAAAAAAGTTCCGGAATCTTTTATTTTTGCATCCCTCTTCATCATAGATTCAATTAAATCTCCAACTAATGCCATAAGAGAAATTGAAATTCCATAAATTATTCCAACAATTAATGGATTTTCCCAATTCATTAAAAAGGCGAAAAATATTGCTAGTAAAATTGAACAGGATATTCCTCCAATTAAACCTTCTATAGTTTTGCTCGGAGATATTGGAGATAGAGATTTTTTACCAAATGACTTTCCAATAAAATAAGAACCAATATCACTAGCTACAATTAAGAAACAAGAAGTTAAAGTTAAATGAAGACCTGTAGTATTTGATAAGTTCTCAAGCGACATAAAACCCTGATTTGAAACTATTATCACTGAATCTAATCCCCTTAACTTAATCCAGTAACTAGGTAAAAAACCTAAATAGAATAATCCAAAAATAGATGCTGCTATATCTGAAATTGTCCCAGGTTTTGGTTGCAAAAGTAACCAAGTACATATCCCAACTGAACAGATTGGTAAAATTGAATTTGAAATTTCTCCTTCAAGCACACCAATAGTCTCAAGATAAGTAGAAACTATAATAATAAAGGATGAAAATAATGTAGTTTTTGTAGCTGGTCTTATTCCTTTAAATTCTGCCATTCTAAAAAATTCTAATAATGCTAGATATGTAAGAAAAGCAGTTGCCAATGTAAAAAACCATCCCCCCATCAAAACAGCAATTAAACCAAAAATTCCAATAAGTAACCCGCTTTTTAATCTCATATGAAATTGCTATGTTTCTAAGACTCTTATATTAAAATTTACCAGATCTTTGTTGCATAAACTTTGATTATTTATCCAATTAAACCTATCTATATCAATTTTTTCGCCAGGAATTAGTAGAGGTATCCCAGGAGGATAAGGGCAAATAATATCTCCAGATATTTTATTTAATGATTGTGAAAAAGAAATACTCCGAGTATTACTCCTCCAAGCAATTCCAATTTCGATTTCGGGTGATTGAACTAATTTAAAGGGTGATCTGAGCACTTCTAAACTTTTTAATTTTTTGGAATTTAATAGTAATTTTTTCCATAAATTTTCAAATAAACTAAGAAAATCTTTTTGATTTCCAAATCCTAAGCAAAAAGTTAGAGTCATCATTTCTGGTAATTCGGCAATAAGTCCATTTTTATAAAAAAATTTATCAGCAGTAAAACCATCAATCCCAGCCTTGGAGGTATTTACTACAATTTTTAAGGGATCTTGAGTTTCTATGAGAGGAATATTTTTTTGAATTAATTTTTTATAAATACTTTTTGCCTCTAAAATTCTTTTTTGATATTTTGATAAACTTTTTTTGTTAAGCCAGTCCCTTATAGACTCTTCACAAGAAGAAAGTAATAAGGAACTTGGACTGGTAGTTTGCAGCAAATTAATACTTTTGATTAAATTATCTTCGTTTATTAAATTCCCTTTGTACCAAAGTAACGCCGTTTGAGTTAATCCATTGAGTGACTTATGCAATGAATTAACCACTAAATCGGCGTTTGATGATAGGGCCGGTTTTGGCAATTTAAGGTTTTCACAAAAAAGGAAATATGAACCATGGGCTTCATCAACTAAAACAGGTAAATTTTTTTGATGACAATAATCTATTAAAGGCTCTAAATCTCCGGCATATCCATGATAAGAGGGATTTACAAGAATAACCCCTGCAATTTTATTCTCATCAAAATTTAATTTTTTAAATACATTTTTCAACCAAATTTTTGTAATTGGTTTGTAATGGCCCGTTACAATTGAAAATTCTAAGTCAAAAAATATTGGATTTATATTCTGCATCGCACAGATTTTTATGACACTTATATGAACATTTCTAGGCATCAGGATATTTTCGCCTGGATTTGCCATCGCAATTACTGCTGATTGTATTAATCCGGAAGCTCCATTAACTCCAAAAAAACATCCTTTAGCTCCAAATTTGTCAGAGAATTCTCTTTGAGATTTAGCAATTAATCCGCTTTGGGATAGTGGGGAGCCTATTTCTGGTAGTTCGGGCAAGTCCCAATACCCAGGTGGATTTTTTAATAACTTCACTAATTTCTTTGGTAAAGCTGCCCCTCTGTTATGTGCGGGAAAGAATAAAGACTTTAAAAACTTTTTAGTTAGAAAAGATGAAATGCTCATAAAGTATTAATGACTTATATAGAATGAAATACGTGATAATCTTTTTTTAATATTTTTAAATTTAATGAAAAGATCATATTCGAAATATTCAGCAAAAGATGACTTTCTTTGGTTGATTTTAAGACCATGGATTTTTATCCCAAGAGTTTTATATATCCTTTTAACTTTTATTTTTCTTTTTTTAAGAATACTTTTTCAAGGTAACAGTAAAAATAAAAATGTACAAAACAATCTCTCGAAATATCTTTTTGATGTAATAACGGATTTAGGGCCTTGTTTTATCAAATTAGGCCAAGCACTCTCAACAAGACCAGATCTTGTTAGACAAGATTGGCTTACTGAACTGACAAACTTACAAGATAATCTCCCAGCATTTGATCACCAAATTGCTTTAAAAATAATTGAAGAGGAACTTGGATCCCCTGCTAATGAATTATTTGAAGAGTTTCCAGATAGTCCTATTGCTTCAGCCAGCTTAGGTCAAGTTTATAAAGCAAAATTAAATAATTCTTATCTAGCTGTGAAAATACAGCGGCCAAATTTATACTTTCTTATAAGAAGGGATGTCGTAATCTTAAGGTTTTTAGGAACTTTTTTATCCCCACTTTTACCATTAAATATAGGTGTTGGAATTGGAGAGATAATAGATGAATTCGGTAAGGCACTTTTTGATGAAATTGACTATCAAAAAGAGGCCGAAAATGCTTTGAGGTTTGCAAATTTATTCAAAGAAAACCCAAATATTTTTATTCCTAAATTAGAACAACAGTTTTCATCCAAAAGGGTAATCACAACTTCTTGGATTGATGGAGTTAAGTTAAGAGATCGATTTTTACTAGAGGAAAATAACTTAATACCTGCTTCGTTTATAAAAACATGTGTCATCAGTGGACTGCAGCAATTATTTGAATTTGGATATTTTCATGCAGACCCACATCCAGGAAATATGTTTGCTCTCAAAGGAGGAAATGCAGATTGTGGGAATTTAGCTTATGTTGATTTTGGAATGATGGATACTATTACTAATTCAGATAGAATTACTCTTATTAAAGCGATTGTTCACATAATAAACGATGAATATTATCTTCTCGCAGAAGATTTCCAAAAATTAGGTTTTTTAACCAAAGAACAAGATCTTCAAAAACTTGTTGAACCACTAAAAGAAGTTCTCGGAGGATCTTTTGGTGCTGAAGTTGGTAATTTTAATCTTAAAAATGTAACTGACAAATTCTCAAAACTAATGTATTCCTATCCTTTCAGAGTCCCCAGTAGGTTTGCCTTAATAATAAGAGCCGTTGTTAGTCAAGAAGGATTAGCACTAAGGTTAGATCCTGAATTTAAAATTTTAAAAATAGCTTATCCATATATCGCAAAAAAACTACTGACTGATAATTCCGAAGAGATTTTAGACATACTTTTAGAAGTTGTTTTTGATAAAAAAGGTCAAATCCAAATAGAAAAAGTTGAAAGTTTACTAAACATTTTATTTAGAGATTCGGAGAATATTAATTCAGATCTCATACCAGTTGCGAACGCTGGATTGAAATTATTTGTCAGTAAAAAAGGATCCGAAGTTAGGAAGAATCTTCTTTTAAGTCTTATAAAAGATGAAAAATTAGAATTTACTGATGCGAAAAAACTCTTAGTAATAATTAGAGATACTTTTAGCCCTCT
>CACEFS010000033.1 GCA_902558895.1 uncultured Prochlorococcus sp. | reverse complement strand
CCTGAAGTTTCTTCAACTACTTTATATTTCAATCTATTTAATTTATCTCTGCCAATGTGTCCCACTATTTGACCTTCTTCAGAATTAGGTGCTCCATGAATTACTGCAATATATTCGCGTGATGCTATTTTTTCTTTAATTTGTTTCTGGAGATTTACTAATGCCTCTTGGCTTTTTGCAACCACCATACATCCGGAGGTATCTTTATCTAATCTGTGAACAATCCCTGGTCTTAGTTTCCCATTAATGCCAGGTAGATCTTTACAGTGAAAAAGTAATCCATTCACTAAAGTTCCAGATTTGTGCCCAGGGGCTGGATGAACAATTAGTCCTGATTGTTTATTGATTACTATTATGTGCTCGTCTTCAAAAAGGATATTTAAATCCATTTTTTCAGGTTTCAAATAAATAAGAGGTTCTGGAGGAGGCATCCATATTTGAATATTGTCGCCATTTTTTAATGGGGTTTTTGCTTTCGCTGTCTTATAGTTTACAAGTACTAAACCTGAATTAATAAAGTGTTGAATTCTTGCTCTACTTTGTTCCGGCCTTTTACTTACCAACCATCTGTCTAACCGCATAGGAAGAGGTAGATCATAAAGAATTTCTATAAGCTCACCTTCTCCAATGCCGAAAGAATTTTTATTATTTAATTCCATAGTGGGACTTCTAAAGCAATTTTACCCAGCATTTGATTTCTATAATCTTCCAATAACTTATGAGACATTCTCCTTTTATCGCCTGAGGTATGTTTTGAAGCTGCTTCGTCGATCCAAGCAGAAGGACACTTAAAGCCTTTTGCAATATCAACTCCATATCTATTAGATATTTGTTTAACTGAGATATTCGCATTCTTATCTTTATTAAGAGTGGATATAATTTTGATAAATCCAATTGCGACACTTTCTATTTCATAAGCAGCTTCACCAATATCGTCACACAGTGCAAGATTTAGTGCTGATTTTTGATCTTCTAAATTTGGAGGTATAACACCAGGAGCATCTAGAAGATCTATACCACTTTCTAATTTTATCCATCTTAATTTACGAGTAACGCCTGCTTTCCTCGCGCTATTTACAACTCTTTTTTTTGCAATTCTATTAATTAATGCTGACTTTCCTACGTTTGGGAAACCAAGTGTAAGGGCTCTTATTGGCCTAATTCGCATTCCTCTAGAGAGTCTTCTATCATCGATTGACGACCTAGAATCTTTGGCTGACTTACAAATTTCTTTAATACCTATTCCTCTTTTAGCATCACACCAAAGAGGATATTGATCTTTAGCATTAAACCATTTATTCCAACTATTGATTGTATGAAGGGAGATCATGTCTGATCTGTTAATAACAAGAATATGTTTTTTATTATTTATCCATTTATTTAAGTGTGGATGTCCTGTTGACAAAGGAATTCGTGCATCTCTAACTTCTATAACTAAATCTACTTTATTGATGACTTCAGATAATTTCTTTTCTGCTTTTGCGATATGGCCTGGGTACCATTGAATTTTGGGTATGTCCACTTCAATAAATCAAATTAAATTTTGTATTCCTTTTAGTTTTTATAAGTTTCAAAAGTATTTACTTCTAAAGTTTAGTATAAATTTAATGACCCCAAAAATTTTATAATTGTTAATTCTTAAAATTTATTAAGGCATAGGTAACAGTATCTACTTTTTAACCCAATAAGTCCAAATTAACGTTAGGGTCTTTAGATTAAAATTAAGCTTGTTTAATGTCAAAATTATCTCTCTCCAGTCTCGATAAGACACATTTAGAAGGAAAAAAAGTTCTTGTAAGAGTAGATTTTAATGTTCCATTAAATGAAGATGGTCAAATAACCGACGATACGCGTATTCGTGCAGCGATCCCAACTATTGAATATCTTATTAATCATTCTGCAAAAGTTATTTTAGCTGCTCATTTTGGTAGACCAAAGGGTCAGGTAAATGAAAAAATGAGATTAAGTCCGGTATCAGCAAGATTAAGTGAATTGTTGGGACAAAATGTTGCTCTTACCAACAGTTGTATTGGTGATGAAGCAGTTGCACAATCAAATTGCTTATCCAATGGAGATGTTCTTTTACTTGAAAATGTTCGTTTTTTTGGTGAAGAGGAAAAAAACGACATAGAGTTTGCTAAAAAATTAGCATTACACGCAGATATGTTTGTAAATGATGCTTTCGGCGCTGCTCATAGAGCTCATGCTTCAACTCAGGGTGTTACTAATTATTTGAGTCCCTCAGTAGCTGGATTCCTTTTAGAAAAAGAATTGAAATACTTGCAAGGAGCAATAGATTCCCCAAAACGTCCATTGGCAGCAATAGTTGGAGGATCCAAGGTTAGTAGCAAAATAGGAGTACTTGATTCTTTACTAGATAAGTGTGACAAAATCATGATTGGTGGAGGTATGATTTTCACTTTTTATAAAGCTAGAGGTTTAGATGTCGGAAAGAGCCTTGTAGAAGAAGATAAACTCGAGCTTGCTAAAGATCTAGAAGCAAAAGCAAAAGCTAAAGGAGTAGAGTTATTATTACCCACTGATGTTGTTTTAGCTGATGAATTTTCTCCGGACGCCAACAGCAAAATATCTCAAATAGATTCAATTAGTGGGAATTGGATGGGTCTCGACATTGGTCCAGATTCCATTAAAGTTTTTCAGAATGCTCTTGCAGAATGTAAGACAATTATTTGGAATGGTCCAATGGGAGTTTTTGAATTTGATAAATTTGCAAACGGCACAAATGCAATAGCTACGACTCTTGCAGACTTAAGTTCTTTTTCTGAAGTTTGTACAATAATTGGTGGTGGAGATTCAGTCGCAGCAGTAGAGAAAGCAGGATTAGCTGAGAAAATGTCTCATATATCTACTGGAGGTGGCGCAAGTTTGGAACTTTTAGAGGGTAAAACCTTACCAGGTGTAGCTGCGTTAAACGACGCTTAGGCTATATCTCATTAACAATATCAATGCTCTTTGTGAAAGTAATCATTCCCTCAGGATGAGCTATGATTCCTGACCAAATTTGTATCTCTGGTTTTGAGGGGGCTCTTGTTATTTTAAATATCCCTCCAGACGCCAATGGTTCCAATAATATTTCTTGTTCAAAAAATGAATTAACTTGATGAGGTTTTATAGCTCCAGCAACAATCACTTCTTCAAGAGGATTATTGAGAATTATATCGATATCATATTTTGAACCAGTCAGAACTCTATCAGGAATTTTAAAACTAATATCTATTTTTTTATTATCGTTTCTTATAGTTGTGAATAAATTTTTGATAATGCCTTCATCTATTTCCCCATTTATGATTGAAAATAAATAATCAAAATTGGAATCGAGTACATATATTTCTCCATTAACTATTTTTTTTCCAGAAACTTTTATTCGTAAAATATCTTCATTTGGAATATTAGATTTTAATCTTTTGATCTTCCATTTGCTGTTAGGGAAATCATTAATAATCTTTGAAAATTGTTTTGGTATATTTTGGCTTTCTTCATTTCCAAAATTTTTTCTAATGAATTCTAAATCTCTCGCATTTAAAGAGTTCTCTAGATTTTTTATAAAATTAACTTTCAAAGTTTGCGTTATTGCTGAATAGGGAATAATAAGATAAATAAATAAGTAGAGAAGAAATCCTATATTTTTGAACAAGTTTAAATTAAACATATTAATCATTGGTTATTTTTATTCTACTAATTAAAGTTTTTATGTCTAAAAAAAATAATTTATTAGTCGCAGCTAGTGGCACTGGGGGGCATATTTTCCCAGCCTTAGCAGTTTCTAAAGAGGTCGAAGATGAATGGAATATTCATTGGTTGGGTGTTCGTCAAAGACTTGATGCAAATTTTATTCCCAAAAAATATAATTTGAGGACTTTAAATATAAAGACACCAAGAAAAAATATTTTTTTGTTTTATCAATATATAGAAATTTTGATGTCAACTTTCCAAATAATTAGGATCTTAAAAGAAAAAAAAATTAACTTAGTTTTTACGACTGGCGGTTATATATCAGCACCTACTATTGTTGCTTCAAAACTTCTCAGGATACCTATCATTATTCATGAATCAAATGTAATTCCAGGAATGGTTACGAAATATTTTGGTTTTTTATGTAACTATGTTCTTTTAGGATTTAAGAAAACAAATTCTTATTTAAAAAATTGTAAAACTATTTTTACTGGAACACCTTTAAGAGAGCAATTTTATAAATTAAATTTTTTGCCAGAATGGGTCCCAAAAGGAAATGGACCTCTTTTGATTGTTATGGGAGGGAGTCAAGGCGCAAAAGCTATAAATCAAATTCTTTATGAATCTCTAGAATTTTTAATAAAAAAACAGTTTCGGATAGTTCATATTATTGGCGAATCTAATCAACAAACTTTTCATATAAAGAACTCCAAAAATTATATTCAAAAGAAATTTACTAATGAAATAGCAGCTTTAATTCAAAACTGTGATCTTGTAATATCGAGATCTGGTGCAGGAACAATCAATGAACTAATAGAGGCTGAAAAACCTTCAATTTTAATTCCATATCCAGATTCTAAAAATAATCATCAGGAGAAAAATGCAATGATTCTTGCTGAAAGTGGAGGCTCAGTTTTAATCAATCAGAATAAAATTTCTAAAGAAGTTTTTGAGGAAACTCTAAAAAGAATTTTTAAAATTAAATCAAAAAAGGGAAAAAATCATTATGAAATATTAGATCTCATGAAGAAGAACATGGAAAATAATAATAAAATTAAATCTAAAAATGAGATTAAAAAATTTATTAATTATTTTTTGAAGGAATTCTGAATTTCTTTACATAAAAGAGTATTATTTTTCCTATTTTGCAAACTTATTCTTGCCCACTTTTCGTCAAGAAATCTAAATGAAGTGCATTCTCTAAGCAATATTCCCTTATTTTCTAAGTATTTTATATTTGGAGACAAGGATGTTTTACTTTCTATTAAAAAAAAGTTGGTTGCAGAGTTATGAACTCTAAGGTTCTCTATTTTTGATAATTTTTCAAATACTCTCTTTTTTTCAAAATTTATCCAGCTGTGAATCTGTTTTGTCCACTGTTTATAAAATTTCTTATTACTTAGTAGATCAATTCCGGCTTTAATAGCAAATGAATTTAAAGGCCAAGGATCTCTATTAATTTCCCATTGTTTAAGTTTTTTCGATGAGCCAATAACGTAACCTAATCTAAGACCTGGAATATTGAAGATTTTGGTCAAGCTTCTCAAGACTAATAAATTATCAAATCTTTGGGTTAATGGTATTAAAGATTCTTTGTCACCATTAGGTGTTATAGATAAGAAAGCTTCATCACAGATAACTAATTTATATTTTTTCACAACTTCCTCCAAAGAATTCTTTCCCCATAATTGGCCTGTAGGGTTTTGTGGATTTGTTATCCAAATAACATCACCTTTTGGATTAAGCGGAAATGATTGAGGAAAAATATCATTCCAGCTTTTTGGTAATTCGCAATGTATAAAATTGCTGTTCCAACAATTCAAAGATCTTTCATAATCAACAAATGATGGAGAAGGAATACAACTTATTCCAAATTTGGATGCTTCATAGCCTGCCCAAGTTATCAGTTCAGAAGCTCCATTTCCAGGCAATATATTTTCTGGATTTATCCCATGAAATTTACCGATTATTTCTTTCAGATCACTCAAGCTTCTCTCTGGGTAATACCTAAATCCAATATTCTTAATTCCCGCATTTAATGAATCTATTAGTATTTGAGGTGGATCAAAGGGTACTAACGAGGCACTTGCGTCAATGATTTCAGAGGGTAATAAATTTAATTTTTTTGCATTTGCATATACATTTCCTCCATGCTTTAAGTTTGATATTTGCATGGCTAATGTTGAGTAATCATTAGTTTCTGACTTGTTCATTATTAATTTTCTATTTAACCCATTTTAAATCTGATCCAACGGCCTCTTGAATATTCGACAATTGATGGATATTGAGTTGCTTTAAAATCCCTTCAAGTATATTGGGGACTAATTGTGGCCCCTTATATATCCATCCAGTATAAAGTTGAATTAATGATGCTCCAGAACAAATTCTTTCCCAAGCCGACTCAGGACTATCGATTCCACCAACGCCAATTAAAATAATTTTTTTATCAATATTATTAATTTGTTTTATTATTTGATTTGCTTTTTTTTGTAGAGGCTTTCCACTTAATCCTCCATTTTCTTCAGAAAGTAATAATCCTGTTTGTCTGATCTGCCTATTTTCAAGACCTAATCTATCTATGCTGGTGTTAGTAGCAATTATCCCATCGATATTTTCCTCGATTATTAACTGGCAAATATCTTCAATATCTTTAAGGCTTAAATCTGGCGCAATTTTTACAAATAATGGTGGACAATTAGGTAAGTTTTTAATTTCTCTAAGAAGTTCTTTTAGAAGTATTGGATCTTGCAACTTTCTTAGTCCTTCAGTATTTGGAGAACTTACGTTTATTGCTGCGTAATCACAATATGGAATTAATAATTTAAGAGAAGTTAAATAATCATCTTTTGCTTGAGATAAGCTTGTGATTTTAGACTTACCGAAATTTATCCCTAAACAAATATTCTCCCTGTTTTTTTTGAACTTTATATCCTGCTCAAGAAAATTTTTAACCAGATTTTCTGCACCATTATTATTAAAACCCATCCTATTTAATGCTGCTTCTTCTTCAGCTAATCTAAATAACCTTGGTTTTGGATTACCATTTTGAGCAAATTTAGTTACTGTACCAAGTTCTGCAAATCCAAAACCAAAATCTTTCCATATATTTGCAGCGTTTCCATTTTTGTCAAAACCCGCAGCTAAACCAATTGGATTACAAAAATTTATTCCACATATGTTCTGACTTAACCTTTTATCAATTACTGAAAATTCTTTATTTAGATTTTTTAGGATTGATGAAACGAAAGGCCAATTATATTTTCTTGAACTAAATGATAGGAGGCTAAGAGATAAATTAGTTAAATATTCTGCATCTATACCTGAATCATTTTTTAGTATAGGGGTCATCAAGTTTTTATAAAGATTTTTAAATACCCCTTTCTGTTCATTCATAAAAAATTAGGATTCTTTTTTTTCTATTATCCAATATTTTTTATCTTTAGGAATCATTCTCCAATTACGCCATTCAAAAAGTAAATATTGTTTTATCTTTACGTGGTTTTCTTTACCTAATAAATTACTTAGTTCTAGTGAATTTAATAAGTACTTTTTGTCAGCAAATTTTTGAATTAATTCATTTCTTGAAAATAATTCCTGAATTTCTGAAGGTGCATTTTTTTCATAATACCCTACTAAAGATTCAGTCTCTTTTAAGTTACTTTTTAGAGTTATACCTTTGCTATAGTTGGTCGCGATTTTATCTACCCTGTCATTTTGTTTGTCACCGCTATGGCCCTTAACATATTCCATTACAAG
>CACEFS010000032.1 GCA_902558895.1 uncultured Prochlorococcus sp. | reverse complement strand
ATTAAAGGATAACCTTAAATGGGAAAGTTCTAAATCATTTCATCTAAAAATTTAAAATACATAAACTCATTGTTTGATAATGATAAATTCTTGAAATTTAGATTAGAGATAAAAATTATTTAAATGAATTAATTAAGCTTTTTAAAATAATTTAAATAAGCTATTCAAATAAATTTCTGATAGTAATTTTTCTTATAAGAAACTTGCTCTTGATTAATATAATTAATTGTTGTCTTCTTATCCTTGCTAAATGATTTAATTAATATTGTAGAAGTAATTATTATTATTATTATTATAAGTAAATCTCCAACAGTAATCCCTCTCTCCTTTAGATTCATGATAAAACATATATTTTGTTTAAATATAGCCTTTATTATTTAATAAACTAATATTTTTTACAAACGTGCTAAAAACACATATGAAGGAAATATAAAAAGAATATAGAAATATTGAGACTATAACCTTTTAGGTCATATTAAAAAAAAATAGATGAATGCATTATATGGAAATCCAAAAAAAAATTAGTATTTCTAACACTCCTAATTTTTTCTCTAAAGAGATGATTATCACAAAAAAATCACTTAACGAAAATCAACTCAAATTTACTTATCAAAAACAATTAATCTCAGATCTAGATAATAAGCACAAGGAATGGTCAAAATCGATTAACAGTAAATTTTAAAAGCTTTCGTTGATTATATTTAAAAGTTTATTTCTTTTAATTGTATTTTTTTCTTCCCAATTAAGTGTTACTTCATCATTAATGATAGGTTTTGCTTCATAAGCTAGATACCAAAGAATAAATCCGACAGGAAATAATAAAATATGCATAGCAAAATTAGTTGACTTAAATCAAATATAGTGCAACACTTATAATGTGCAAGTGTGACACTAATTTTTTTTAATTATGCCCTCTCCGAGGAAAAGAATTGGTTATTTGCCAAGTGAAGAAGTGCATGAAATTATTGAAAAATTATGCACAGCTAATGAGTTTAGTCAGTCAAAAGTCACAGGTTTATTGGTTGAGGAAGCGTTGAGGTCTCGAGGTATGTTAAATGAATCTTATGGTAATAATCAAAAAAATAAAAGGGATTTTATAAACTATTCTTTTGATCACAAAACATCCTCTGAAAATAATAAATCTCCACTTAATGTTGACGACTATGAAGTTAATAAAAAAGAATTATCTAATGATATTAAAATGATGTATGAATTTATTGAGTTTAAGTATTTTAAGAAAATCATGAAGCGAAATAATAATATTATTGAATAAATAGTGTCACACTATTAATGTTTATATGAGAAATACTTTTCAATGGTATTTAGAAATTAAGCAAGGATAAATATTGATGAATATTTCTAATCAACTTCTTAAAGAGAGATCAAAAATAAATTGAATCTTTAAAAATTCAGCGGACTAAATCCTCGTGGAGATATGAACCTTAGCCCGCTTTAAAAAAATAGCAATAAAAAAATATAAATACAATAAGTATGTAAATTTACTTTTGATTTAATTTTAGAATATAAAACTCTAAATATAAATGGCAGTGAGTGAATTAAATGAAGATACACTGGATCAAATATGTGATCTTCTTGAAAATCTTCAACAAACAGAGAAACTTAAAAATAAAGATATACGAATTTTGCTTGATAATATAGTTAGAAAATATGGAGGAAAAGGAGTAAATAAATGAAACGCCTATTAGTCCCACTATTAGTTTTGCTTACTTTACCAAGTGTTCTTTATAGCTCCCACTTAAATTATCAGAGAGAACTTATAGTCACCTCAGAAAGCACTAGGGAATCAATCTAGTTGGCAAAATACCTAATGATTATAATGATGTCAAATATTCAGCATATTGGTACCTAATTGCCTTAATCAAAGTAAATTATTTGGTAAACAAGCTTATAGAGAACTTAATGTAGTTGAATGTGCAAGAGATGGCATAAACAGTCAAACTCAATTATGCATTGATAAAAAATTTAAAGTGTTTCCCACATGGGAAATAAATGGAAAACTAATTTTAGGTGTACTTTCACTAAAAGAATAATCAAAGTTGACTGGATTTAAGAATTAAGGAATATGTAAGTTGATTAATGGCTAGATATTAAAGGTTATTTCTTGAGTACCATTCATATATCCTCCAGCTGGATGGTTAATTACTTTTTTTGATATTAATCCAATACTTATAGCAACTATTCCAATACCAAATAAAGCTCTTGATCTTTTGCTTGAGATGAGATAGTTCATTGGGTATTTATAAGTATTAAATAGTAGGGATTATTAAATTTTAATGTGAATTTTTTTGTTTAAAAAAAATAACGAGTAACTCTAAATATATAATTTTTTAAAATAAGTTTTAGATATTAGATATCTTGAAAATCCTTAGTCAATAAATGCTTATATATCTTTTTTTCAGTATTTTTAGTTTGTATTTGACAGTCTTTTAATAATTAAAATGAGACTTTTATTTTTTTATGAAAAATAAAGAATTTAATGTATCTCAAGGAACGCCTTTGTTACTTTTAAAGCCATTAAATTTACTCGCTAACTACGCCTTAAATCTCATAATTTATATAACTAATCTTAGTAACAATATTTGGATACTAATAGCTTTCCCAAACTGGTTTGGTTCTCCTCCAACCTTGAGTGATTAACTTTCTCCATTCATCTCTAGCTTTATCAACTTTAAGTTCATCTCTTGTTGTCATAAGAGGTGGTTCTTTTCCTAAAACACCAAGAATTATTCCAGAGTCAATAAACATATATTCAAAAAATTTATCTTTATTTTGATTATTCTTTGAAAACCTTTTAACCCTTGAACGATTCGAATTTATAAGCCAAAAATTTTATGTCAATCTTACTTATATTATGTTTTCTCAATTGGCGCCATTGTTAATCCTTTGGTGAATAGTTGCTGATGATATAGCTCTGCCTGTTCAAGATTACCTCTCCATACCTCTGCAGATCCTGTCTTGTCAACTTTGATGGTTAGATCCCATGCCCTTTTTTCACTCATACTTGGGATTATTGTTAGAAGACAATTTGCGACATGTTGAAAAGTATTCAAATTGTCATCAAGAACTATAACTCTTGCTTCTGGATATTTTGCTTTAGATTTTTTTGGATCTAAGACTGTGCCGAGTGAATTAAACATTATTTTCTTTAGTAGTTTAATTAAATTAAAATTTCATCTATATTCTCAATTGAAAAGTATTGAAAATGTCTCGAGCGTGACTTGAACACGCGACCTGCGGGCTATGAATCCGCCGCTCTAACCAGCTGAGCTACCGAGACATGGGAATATTGTAAGGCATTGGTTGTACTTAATTACCATTTTGAAAATTTAATTGTTTGTAGGCCTCATATATAGCAATTCCACATGCTACAGAAAGGTTTAGACTTCTAACACCTTTTTGATCATTGTTTCCAGTCTGTAAATTCGGCATAAATATTGATATTAAAAAGTCGCTTTTATCAATAATGGAATCTGGTAATCCTGAATCTTCTCTCCCAAATAGCAAAATATCATCTTGCTTAAATTTAAAATCATTCAAATATAATCCATTTTTTTTACTAAAAGAAATTATTCTTTTTGTTGATTTTGACGCCAAAAATTTTTCAAAATTCTCATACTGATTAACAGTAACTAGAGGCCAATAGTCTAATCCTGCTCTTTTTAAATATTTATCTTCTAGTTTAAAACCCAAGGGCTCAATAAGATTTAAAGGTATATTAAACGCAGCACATGATCTGGCAATATTACCAGTATTTTGTGGGATTCTAGGTTCAAAAAGAGTGACTTCCAATTTTAAGTAGGTATTTCAATACTTATTTCATCTATTTTGATTGCTCTGCCGTTTATAGCCAGCCAATTATCTTTTGATATTTTGGTAATTCTCTTTTGAAGTTCGCCGATTCTTTCAATATAAGTATTACCAATTTTATATTCAGAGACCAGACTCCAACCTACTTGTTCTCCAACAATAATTGTAATGCTTTTTCTTTTCACTAAGAGACCTATAAGTGAATTCATTTTTGTTGACCATTCATTTTGTTCCTTGCCAATACTTCTCATAACGAATCCGCCAATAGAATCTATTAATAATGGACCTTCTTCTTTCCTTAATGTATTTAATAGATCTGTCGTTTCTATTAATTTCCAATCTTTTGGCCTTCTTTTTTGATGTAAATTAATTTTATCTTGCCATTCATTATCATCCAAATTGTTTTCAGATAAGGCAACATATGATAATTTTTTTACCTCCTTTGCAAGATGCTCCGCGAATTCACTTTTGCCACTCTTTGTCCCCCCTGTAATAAAAACTATATAAGATGAATATTCACCAATACTTAAATCTTTGGCATTCATAAATTCTCTATTATTTAGAGAAATACCACCAAGTTGCTAAAGGAATAATTGTAGCAGCAATTAACAAACCTATAACTATATAAGTAGCAGTTGAACTCTCAGTATCTTTTGATCTCATCGTGTTAAAGTTTGGATCGACTACAGGGTTGTCAATAGATGAGGGCTGACTTTTTTCGTAATTTATAACAGTCTTCTGTTGAGTAATACTAAAATATTTATTTATACTAGTAATTTCATTTGCGTATGTATTGGATGGGTTAAGAATAAAAAATAAGCCAGTAAAGATAAAAGAAAGTATATATTTATTGATGATTAGGTTCATTTTAAAAGGTTTTGGTTAATTATATATTAAAAACCATATGATTGAGTAATTTTAAATGTACTAAACAATATAATATTTGCATAATTTAATTAGAAATAACATATTTAAAATATGGGATTCAATGGGAAATCATTAATATTAATCGGTGCCATACTCTTTATTTTTCAGATAGCAAATTTCATTTCAATAGAAACAATCACTCCTGAGCTTGAAAGAGCACAAGTGTTAGCCGCAATAGCTTCATTAATTATTATTCTGATAGGTTTTTTATTCAAGCAATTCGAACCATTAGCTGGTGAGAAAGTTGCTTTAAAAGGGGAAAATAAGTTTTTCTTCGATAGAAACATGCCGGATGAAGTTATTGATGAACTTGCATGGGGTTCTGAAGCAATATTAACTTCTACAGCAGCTGCAGCAATATTAATTCACAATGATGGCGTCAATATATTGAGGAGGGGAATCACTTCAAGTAATGATTTTAAACCTGGGGAAACTTGTCTGAGATCTATAAAAGATATGAAATTAATATCATTGGCAAACACAAAATTTTATCCTGGAAGAGATGAATTTTTTAATTTTTGTGGCGAAATTCCATCTATCCTAGTTGTACCTATAAATAGTAAGGCTTTTATATTGATTGGAGGCTGGAGCACTAAGTGTTTTACGAAGTCAGATGAAAAATGGATTAATAACTGGTCCAAAAAAATAAATAATATTTTTTCAAAAAATAAAATTTAAAAATAAATTATTGATTTTACTCTTTTATCTTTTGCTTTAAAACTTACTGATTCAGTAATTAAATTATAGTAAGCATTTTCCGAATTTATTTCATATTTATTTTCGTTATTTTCACTTTTTATTATGTATTTTACTGGATTGAAAAATTCAATTATGTTATCTGCACCTAATATAGCTTTTTCTGCATTTAAGATGATATTTTGATTTTCAAATCTTATATTACCCTCTAATAGATAGTTAGGATTTTCTATATTCCAAATAAAATTATTAGCATATAAAAACTCCCCATTTTTTTTAAAAGTTCTTAATTTAACATTCCCTTTCAATTTCAGGAGTTTATTGTTTTCTGATAAGGTAGATTCTTCTGAACTAATAATATATTTAGTTTCTTTCCCTTTAAGAATATTAATGATAGGGTTTTTTAATTCGAATTTTAATTCAATATTGTCATAACTTGAATTTGGACTGGTAATTGAATATATTTTATCTCCACTTTCAGAGAAAATAGTCATATCTAAACTTTCTATTTTTTGTATTACTTTATTTTCATCAATTACATTTGGGGCACAACCAATCATAAATAATGGAAGGAAAATTATTAATCTATAAATGTTGCTCATACTCCAGTTTATTTATGATTGGAGTGGGTTTAGGAAGACTCGAATTACTTACTAATAATCCCCAACTTAATTGCTTTTTCCAAGGAATTTCTTCTCTGTATATAGAACCAAGTTGCTCATTAATTTTTTCTGATAATTCGGGCAATAAAGGTATTAATAACAATCCTATTATTCGGGTACTTTCTAAAACGTTATAAATAATTTGTTTTACTAGTGGTAGTTTATTTTTATCTTTTATTAACAGCCATGGCTGATTATCATTCAAATACAAATTTGTACTAATTGCTAGGCTAAGGACTTCATTAGCTGCTAGATCTAATTTGTAGTTATTAAAGTTATAAATATATTTTTCGACTGAAATTTTGGCATAATTCTCTAATTTATTTTCACTTAAAATTTTTTCATTATTTGGCACTTTATTATCAAACCATTTTCTAGACATAGATGATGTTCTATTTAATAAATTACCAATTGTATTAGCCAAGTCATTATTGATAATGTCAACAAACCTTTTATCTTGAAAATCCCCATCATTTCCTAGTGATATATCTTTAATGAGGTACCACCTTACAGGATCATTTCCATATTTTTTAAGCAATAAATCAGGGTCGAGTACATTTCCCAAACTTTTACCCATTTTTTGCCCCTCTCTTGTAAGAAAGCCATGTCCAAAAACCTTTTTAGGAACTTTCATATTGGCAGAAATGAGCATAGCGGGCCAATATACAGCATGGAATCTCAGAATATCTTTACCAATAAAATGAACATCAGCTGGCCATCCTCCATTAATTGATTTTTCCAATAAATGTTCTGTCGAATCAGAGCTAATGGCACTTACATATCCAAGTAAAGCATCAAACCATACATAAAAGGTATGGTTATCGTAACCAGGGACAGGGATTCCCCATGAAACATTTGTTCTTGAAATTGAAAAATCCTTTAAACCTCTAGATACAAAATTTATAATTTCATTCTTTCTTTCTATTGGCTCTATAAAAGAAGGTTCGTTGATTATTTTCTCAATTTCTTTTTGATATTTAGAAAGCCTAAAAAAGAGATTCTCTTCATTTTTCCATTCTAGATTTTTTTGATGTATGGGACATTTGTATGTTGATGAGTTTTCTGGATTATCTTTAAATTCTTCACAACCGACACAATACCAACCTTTTTGCACTCCCATATAGATATCATCTGATGCTTTTACTCTTTCATAAAATTCATTAACAACAAATTCATGATTTTTTGAGCTTGTTCTTATAAATTTATCAAATGATATATTCCAATTTTTCCAATTATTATTAAAGACTTCTGAGATTTCATCACAATGCGATTTTGGTTCAATACCCTTTTCATTAGCTGTTCTTTGTATTTTCAAACCATGTTCATCAACACCAGTTATGAACATAACATCTTCACCTGCAAGCCTTTTATATCTAGCTATTGAGTCACAAATAATTGTTGTATATACACTTCCTAAATGAGGTTTATCATTAACATAGTATAAAGGTGTAGTAATGACATAAGTCATAAAGCTTTTTTATTAATACTAAC
>CACEFS010000031.1 GCA_902558895.1 uncultured Prochlorococcus sp. | reverse complement strand
AGCGTTGTTTTTGATTTCATGGATTAGCGATAAACTTGGATGGTCTTTACTAAGAGTTGAAAGGGATACAGAATCAACAAAAATAGAGTTTGAAAGAATTAATGGCGAAATAATTTCTACATCAATTAATCCCTTATCTTTGGGAAATCCAAGTATTCATTTAGGACAAGTTATTGGATTGAGGCTGATTTCAAAAATTAGTGAGGTTCAAAAAAATAACACTTGTGTAATACTTGGATGTGAATCAGTGGAATGTATGAGACTTGAAGCAGGGGGAATGGCTAATATGGAATTAATAGAACAAGTTGTTCCAAATTCTTTTTCTACATCAGAGTATGATGTTAGTAAACTATTGGGAAGTAGTAGAGGTAATACTAGTCCTCTTTTTGAAAATTCTATTAAAATAGCTATCCAAATATTTAATGGTTTGAATAACTAATTGATGCCTTGTGTAATATCTTCTCCTTCAACTGATAGCGGGAAAACTACATTATCTCTTTTGCTATCTTGTTGGGCGTTCTCAAAAGGTATAAAGATACAAACTTTCAAGGTTGGCCCGGATTATCTTGATCAACAACAACTTAGCTCAATTGGCCAACCTATTTGTAGAAATTTAGATATTTTTCTAAGTGGTGAGGAGTGGGTTCAAGAAAGTTTTTTTAAACATTCTTTGAAATATGAATTCTCATTAATTGAAGGAGCAATGGGTTTGTTTGATGGACTAGGGTCAACAACCTATTCCAGCACAGCAAATATCTCTAAACTTCTCAATGCTCCAATAATTTTTATTGTTAATGCTAGAGGTCAAGTAGCTTCTCTTTTGGCGACTATTCGAGGTTTTAGAGATTTTGATAGTGAGTTGTCAATAGCAGGAATTATATTTAACAACGTTAATTCAGAAAGACATAAAAAATTAATTCAAGAAGTTTTTAAAAATGAAGATATCGAAATTTTTGGTTATTTGCCATCTGATTCAAAAATAACTTTAAACAAAGCTAATTTAGGTTTGATATCTCCTATGGATAATGGAAAAGAAATTGATGTTGAATATTTTGCAAATTTCGCCGAAAGAAATCTTGATATATTTTCTCTTATTAAATTTCTGAAATCTCCTCAAAAGAAAATATTTAATTCTGTCAATTTTGCAGATTTTAAAATAGATAAAAGTAAACCTATCGCAATTGCAGAAGATAAAATCTTTCATTTCCAATACCCTGAAACTAAGGAGTTTTTGAGTGAAATTGGTATACCATTGATTTCATGGAGTATTTATGATGATGAAGAAGTACCTAATGAGGCGTCTTCTTTAATTATTCCTGGGGGGTTCCCTGAAAAATATGCTGATCATATAAGTAACTCTACAAAAAGCTTAAATTCGTTAAGGAAATTCCGCAAAAATGGATTTATATATGCTGAGTGTGGAGGGATGATGATTTTAGGAGACTTCATAAAAGATGAAAATGGTAAAAATCATAAAATGACTGGCATCCTACCTTTTAGATCAAAAAAAAGTAAACTTTCAGTAGGTTATAGATATATTGAGGGTTTAAAAAATACTCCAATCATTAAACAAAATCAATTAATTAGAGGACATGAATTTCATTATTGGGAAATTGAAAATAATTTATCTGAACTTGATTTTGGAAAAGCTGAGCATCAGAAGAAACTTGCTTCCCCATGGAAAATTAAATCTTGGAAAACCGAATACCAAAATGAAGGATTTTTTGATGAAAAATTACATGCAAGTTGGATTCACTTACACTTACCAAGTTCTCCAGAAGTTGCAAAAAACTTTATAGATGCCACACAAATTACTATTTCAAAGCATTCTTAATTTATTATCAAATCAAATATTTCGAGAGGAGAACCTAAAAAAAACATTCCAGGCAAAGTGATTAATGGTCCTAAAAAACTCCCCACCATGACCTCAATTTTTGTATGACCTAGGGTTTCTTTTAACAGTAATTCAGATTGAGGGTCTAATTTTTTTGATAGTTTATTAATTTCTGCAGCTTGAATTCCAGCTGATTGTCGCACACCACTAGCGTCATACATAACTATTAGTGCTACAGCAACTGATAATGCGAATATTGAGCTGTCAAATCCTAATTCATAACCTATACCAGATGTAGCACCAGTTATTAATGCGGAATGACTTGAGGGCATACCACCCGTCTCGAACATAATTCCAAATCTTATCTCTCCAGTTGAAAAGAAATTGAATACAATTTTAAAAAATTGAGCTAGCAAACAAGATAATAGGCTCCAGAAAAGAACTGAATTATTAAATAAGGAAAAAAACTCAGACATAAATTAAAAATAATTATCTGTCTCTATTTGTAATAAAGTCTGCTAAGGATATTAAATACTTTGCATCTGCACCCCAAGGTTCAATTGCTTTTTTTGCTTTTTCAACTAAATCAAATGCTCTTTTCTTTGACTCCTCCATTCCAAGTAATTTAGGGTAGGTAGTTTTGTCAGCTAAAAGATCTTTGCCGGCAGTTTTACCAAGCTTTTCACTGCTGGAAGTTAAATCAAGAATATCATCTATTATTTGGAAGGCTAAACCAATTCCCTCAGCATATGTTGTAAGAGCCTGTAATAGTTTTTTGTTGGCTCCTGCGATCATCGCGCCTGTTCTTACGCAAGCCTTTAATAAAGCCCCAGTCTTGTGAAGATGAATATATTCGAGAGTTTCAAGGTCGACTTCTTTCCCTTCGCATTCCAAATCAACAACTTGTCCCCCGACAAGGCCAGGTGCACCAGCAACTAGGGATAATTCGCCAACTACATTTAATAATCTATTTGGATCGACTCCAGGGCTTCTTAATGAGACCATTTCAAAGGCTCTTGTTAATAAAGCATCGCCTGCAAGAATAGCTATTGCATCTCCATATACCTTATGATTTGTCGGTCTACCTCTCCTCAAGTCATCATTATCCATGGCGGGCAGATCATCATGAATCAATGACATTGTATGGATCATTTCTATCGCTACCGCAGTAGGAACTGCAAGAGAGGGCTCACCTCCAGCCAGTGAGCAAGATGCTAAACATAAAATTGGACGTATTCTTTTCCCTCCAGCTAAGAGGGAATATCTCATTGATTCTCTTAATATTTCTGGATTCTCAGGGCCCAAGGAAAAATCAAGTGCTTCTTCTACAACCTTTTTTGTGTTTTTAAGATATTTTTCAAAATCAGAAATACTATTTATAATTTCAGTCATTTTATACCTTAAGTAAAAAAAATTTCATCTTGGAGTTTATGGCAAAAGGTCATTAAGAGTTGATGATAAACCAAATTGTTTTTGCCAGCTAAAAATAGTATTTACAAGTAACATTGTTACTGTCATTGGTCCAACACCTCCTGGTACAGGTGTGTAAGCAAATACTTTAGAAATGACATCTTCTAATAATACATCTCCACATAATCTAGTTTGATTTTTATCTGAACTTTTTAATCTGTGTATTCCAACATCAATAATTACTGCTCCTTCTTTCACAAAACTCGAATCTACAAGATTTGGTTTTCCTGCAGCCGCAATTAGAATATCGGCTTCTCTGCAAACTTTATTCAAATTTAATGTTTTAGAGTGAGTAGTTGTTATCGTGCCATTTAGATTCAACAACATGAGCGATAGGGGTTTCCCAACAAGCAAACTTCTTCCAATAACAACAATTTTCTTACCTTCAATTGTAATATTTTGGGATCTTAATAAATTAATAATTCCTGCTGGTGTGCATGATCTCATCGCAGGCTCATTTTTCACTAGTTTGCCGATGTTTATCTCATTTAGTCCATCTACATCTTTGCTTGGATTAATATGGCTGATCAGTTTTTGCTCGTCAAACTTCCTCGGGATGGGAAGTTGTAGTAACATTCCATCAATATCCTTATCAGAATTAAGTTTGAATATTAATTGTTCAACTTCTTTTTGCTCTACAGTATCTTTTAGATGGTAGATAAAGCTCTTTATTCCAATCCTTGAACATGCTTTTTCCTTGTTATTAACGTAAACACCACTCGCGGGGTCTTCACCTATTCTTATTACAGCTAAACCGGGAGCTCTTTTTGCGATTTTTTTATTAATAGAGATATAATCATTTAATCTTTCTTCAATTTCAAGAGATAATTTTTTACCGTCTAATTTTAATGACATTTACAAAAACATCTCCTTTTTACACTTAGCATGCCTATAATTCTAAATTATTCAAATAGATATATCTATATTCTGTGCAAAACATCACAACTACCTTAAAGAAATTGTTTTATCTGTGGCGACGAAATCAAGTCCCAGTAAAACAACCAATTAAAATTTCAAGAATAGATAATCTCATAATTTTTTTAGTATGCATTTTAATTTCTATAATTTCATCTTATAAAATACTTCTTATCTCGCCTTTAAAAATCGTAGATATTTTTTCTTGGTTTTGGACCTTTACTGAAATACTTATTTGTTCTGGAGTTTTGATATTAGTTTCAAAAAAAGAGAATCCCACAATTTCTTCAAGACAGATCTTCTTGATCATTACTCTTCTTTTATTAGTACAAGTTACGAAATTAGCCTTAGCTTCAACCATAAGTCCATTATCTATGATAATCCCACCGGCATTAATAATATCTCAAGGAATGGGAAGCATAACAGCTTTAGCTTGGGTATCAATAGCGAGTCTTATTTGGCCTGATCCAGAAATTGTTATCAATAACAATTTATTTTTTATTTTATTAGTTAGTGCCTCAGTAGTATCTCTTCTCGGAGGAAGAATAAGAAGTAGAGCTCAGTTACTACAACTATCAATTTTTGTCCCCATAGGATCATTCTTGAGTCAATGGATATTGATAGGTACAGAAAAAATTTCTTTTATTAATAAGCGAGATTTTGTTTTAGCTAATGGGGATATATTCTCTGATTCTTTGCTGTTGGCAATAGCTATGCTTTTTACAATTTTATTTATTCCTATTTTTGAATCGATATTCGGATTATTAACTAAAGCAAGATTACTCGAATTGGCTGATAAAGAGAAACCTCTAATTAGAAGATTGTCGCTTGAAGCTCCTGGTACTTTTGAACATACCTTACTTATATGTGGTTTAGCAGAGGAAGCAACAAGAATGATTGGAGGTGATATTGATCTAATTAAAACTGGAGCGTTATATCATGATATTGGCAAATTACATGCGCCTAATTGGTTTATTGAAAATCAGGATGGTTCAAAAAATCCGCATGACGAATTAGATGATCCGATTAAAAGTGCAGAAGTATTGCAGGCTCACGTTGATGAAGGATTGAAATTTGCAAGAAAAAATAGACTACCTAAACTGATAGCTAATTTTATTCCTGAACATCAAGGCACCCTAAAAATGGGATATTTTTTTCAAAAAGCTAAAGAAAAAAATCTCGACATTGATGAATATTATTTTAGATACAAAGGCCCTATTCCTCAGTCAAAAGAAACAGCAATTTTAATGCTTGCGGATGGATGTGAAGCAGCGCTTAGAGCTATGAACATTAATGCATCTAATAAAGAAGCTTTGGAAACAATTTCTAGTATTATCTACTCGCGGGAAAAAGATGGGCAATTAGATGATAGTAATTTATCGAAAGGAGAAATTTTTCTTATAAAAAGGGCATTCTTGAATGTGTGGAAAAGAATTAGACATAGAAGAATTCAGTATCCAACTAGCAAGAATAATACTTTTTCCTAATTTTAAATTTTACAACCTAATACTTCTTCTATGTTTCGGATTACACCAATAAAGAAGAGCTAAAGTACTTAATAATGTTGTTAAAAGACTAAACCCACCAACTCCATAAATGTCTTGAAGAGTTATGAGCCTTACAACTGAATAAGGACCCATACCAGAAATTACCATAGATAAAGATACTAGAGTTAAAGTTACTCCCCATTTTCTTTCTGCTAAAAGGGCTGCTGAAGAAACTATTCCAACAATTGCAGCGGGCCAACCAAGACTTATAGCAAGAGTTATATTTGCAACTTTTAGTGGAGGCCCATAACTAATTATTATCGCGATTATTGGGAGTGCAATTATGTTGCCGATTAAGCCAACCCACGAAAGTGCCCAATATCCAACTACCCTTTCTCTCATTATTTATTGCTTTAACTATTAGTTTAATCTACAGTATTGAGAGACTATTTTTAATAGTACTTCATAATCCTAAGAAATAATTTAATTTGCAGGATTAGATAAAAAAGTATTATCAGAATTTTCTAAATTATCAAATTGTGGGTGAATTGAATTTTTTTTCTCAGAAAATACAAGTCTATTTAAAGCATTAACGTAAGCATTCGCTGCAGCAACTACAACGTCTGTATCTGCAGAATGACCAGAATATATTTTATTATCCCTTCTTATTCTTATTGTTACTTCGCCCAAAGCATCAATTCCTTCTGTTACCGACTTAACAGAAAATTCAATTAATTCATTAGGAACTTTAGCTAATTTATTTAAAGCCTCACATACAGCATCAACGGGTCCAGTCCCAATTGATACAGCAGTATCCTCAATATTATCTTCCGTATTTAGAAGCGAAATGGTGGCAGTAGGTTTAGAGGCGTTACCACAACTTACTTGTACAAGACTTAATTGAAATTTAGCTTCTGGGAGCTGAACTTGTTCACTAACAATTGCTTCTAAGTCTCTATCAGTGATTTCTCTTTTCCTGTCAGCTAAATCCTTAAAACGAGCAAAAGCATCATTTAAATCTTCTCTGCTCAAGTCATATCCCATCTCTTCTAATCTTGCTCTTACTGCACTTCTTCCACTAAGTTTCCCTAAAGATATTTTGTTGTCACTCAAACCAACAGTTTTTGCATCGATAATTTCGTAAGTTAATCTATTTTTTAAAACCCCGTCCTGATGAATTCCTGACTCATGTGCAAAAGCGTTAGCTCCCACAATTGCTTTATTAGGTTGTACAATCATCCCAGTTAAGTTAGAAACAAGTCTAGAGGTTTTTGTTATTTCTTCTGTTCTTATAGCCGTAAGAGGAGTTGGGGAATCTGGATTTCTTCTGAAAAAACTATTAAAAAAACTTTTCCTAACATGAAGTGCCATTACTAGTTCTTCTAAAGAGGCATTCCCGGCTCTTTCACCAATTCCATTAATAGTACATTCTAGTTGTCTTGCTCCATTTTTTACTGCCTCAAGAAAATTGGCTACTGCTAAACCCAAATCATTATGACCATGAACCGAGATTACTGCCTCATCAATATTTGGAACATTTTTATTTATATCGGCAATTAGTTTGCCAAATTCACTAGGAGTTGTAAATCCAACAGTATCAGGGATATTTATTGTTGTCGCTCCTGCAGAAATTGCTAGTTCAATCACTTCGTATAAAAAATCAGGATCACTCCTTGAGGCATCTTCACAGGAAAACTCAATATCATCTACTAATGATTTTGCATAATTAACCATTTCTGGAACTATTTGAAGAACATCTTTTCTGGATTTTTTAAGTTTATGTTTAAGATGAATATCACTTGTCGCAATAAAAGTATGTATTCTTTTTTTTGGAGCTGGACTTACAGCTTCGTAACATGCTTTTATATCTCCTTTTGACGCTCTAGCTAAACCGCATATTATAGGGCCATTTTCTTTCCCTACGGCATTAGCAATTTTATTAACAGCTTTAAAATCTCCTGGACTTGCGAAAGGAAACCCAGCTTCAATAACATCTACACCTAATCTTGCTAATTGATGGGCGATGGCAAGTTTTTCTTCGAGATTTAAACTGGCACCAGGAGATTGCTCTCCATCTCGAAGAGTTGTATCAAATATCAAAATTCTTCCAGGATCTTTTGACATCAGATGGAATAACTTAAACTCATATTAAGCCAATTAAAAAAATTTGACTAGATTTAGTTCAATAAAAA
>CACEFS010000030.1 GCA_902558895.1 uncultured Prochlorococcus sp. | reverse complement strand
GGCATCATCTCACCTAAACCCTTAAATCTTTGGATATTATAATTTGCATTTTCTCCAAAACCTTCAATTGTATCCTTTAATTGATTCTCGTTATAACAGTAATTATAATTCTTACCTCTTTCGACTTTATATAAAGGGGGACAAGCAATATATATAAAGCCCTTCTCAACAAGTTCTCTCTGGTATCTATAAAAAAATGTCAATAATAAAGTTCTTATATGAGCGCCGTCAACATCAGCGTCCGTCATAATTACAACTCTGTGATATCTCAAAGAGCTCTGGTCGAACTCCTCTCCTTTTATTCCTAATCCTAGGGCTGTTATTAATGACTGTATTTCTGTATTTTTATAGATTTTAGTATCATCAGTTTTTTCAATATTAAGAATTTTTCCCCTTAGAGGCAAAATAGCCTGAAATTTCCTATCTCTTCCTTGTTTTGCAGAACCTCCAGCTGAGTCTCCTTCAACTATATAAATTTCTGATTCTGAGGGATCTCTAGAACTACAATCTGCTAATTTACCCGGCAAGGTAGAACTTTCTAATACACTTTTTCTTCTTACTAATTCTCTAGCTCTTCTCGCAGCTTCTGCTGCATTAAATGATTGAATTGCTTTTTCAAGAATCAAATCAAAAATTCCAGGATTGAATTCCATATATTTTGTGAGAGCCTCCCCAATAAGAGAATCTACTATTCCCCTTACTTCAGTATTTCCTAATTTTGTTTTTGTTTGCCCTTCAAATTCGGGATCGGGAACTTTTACCGATAAAACAACAGTCAAACCCTCTCTAATATTTTCACCAGCTAAATTTTTTTCAATATCTTTTCTTTTGCCTCTCTTCTTTGCAAGATTATTGAAAGTTCTTGTCAGAACTGTTTTTAACCCTTCAATATGAGTTCCTCCATCAATAGTTCTAATATTATTTGCAAATCCTAAAATATTATCTGAATATACATCTGAACACCATTGCAAAGCTGCTTCTACATATACATTTTCTTTTTGTGAGTCAACATAAATAATTTCAGGATGAATAGACTCTTTTTCAGCATTCATATATTCAACATATTCTTTAATGCCTCCTTTATATAAGTAAATTTCTTCTTTAAAAGAACCATCTGATAAGTGATTTCTTTCATCTCTAAAAACAATTTTTACTCCGCCGTTAAGATAAGCAAGTTCTCTTAATCTAGATGAAAGGAGAGCATATTCAAATTCAATTCCTCCCGAAAAAATCGTTTTGTCGGGTTTAAAGCAAATAGTTGTTCCTGTCTTAGATGGTTTACCAGTCTGCTTTTTAGTTTGTAATTCACCCTTCGATATACCTTTTTCGAATCTTTGATTAAATTCGCTACCATCCCTAAAAACTGTCACATCTACCCATTCGCTTAAAGCATTAACTACAGATATTCCTACTCCATGCAAACCACCTGAAACTTTATAACCACCACTGCCAAATTTACCTCCTGCATGAAGAACGGTTAGTACAGTTTCTAATGCACTTTTACCTGTTCTTGGATGAATATCTGTTGGTATACCTCGTCCATTATCAGAAATTAAAGCAGAACCATCTGCTCGAAGAACTATTTCTATATGATCACAATGTCCTGCAAGTGCTTCATCAACTGAGTTATCAACTACTTCATATACTAAATGGTGTAATCCCCTAGGCCCTGTAGAACCTATATACATCCCTGGGCGTTTACGAACTGGTTCTAAACCTTCTAAAACCTGTATTTGTTCTGCGCCATAATCATTTGAGATTTTATTAGATCTTTTGTCCTCACTCATTTAATATAAAAAAATATTAAACTTTTAAAAATTTTATTTTTAAAAGGTCTTTCATTAAACTTACCACCGCAATAAGATTAAGGCTCGAAGTCAATGAAAAATTTAATCACTTTAATTATATAGCTAATTTTTTTTTCTTCATAAATTCATATGTCTTCATATCCACCTCATGTAATAATTTTAGTTGGGCCTACTGCAAGTGGCAAAACAGAATTAGCTATTAAAATTGCAGAACATTTTAAAACTCGTATTCACAATATAGATTCAAGGCAAATTTATAAGTATATGGATATTGGAACAGCCAAGCCATCTAAAAACCAACAAAAAAAAATAAAGCATTTTTTAATAGATATTGAAGAGCCAATCCATCCAATTAATGTGAAACAATTTCAAGAAATTGCTCAAAAATCAATAAAAAGAGAAATTAAACAAGATAATTTACCTTTTCTTGTTGGAGGAAGTGGGTTGTATATGAACTCAATAACAAAAGGATTTTTTGTACCAGATGTCCCTCCTCAAAATCAGTTGAGAAGACAATTAGAAGAACTTGGTCAGAAAAAATGTTGGGACCTGTTAAAAAGTTGTGATCCATTATCAACAAAAAAAATCAATTTTGCTGACCACATTAGAACGATAAGAGCTTTAGAAGTCTTCTACGTCACTGGTAAACCTTTGTCAATTCTAAAAGTTCAAAAACCGCCTGACTGGAGAATACTAGAGCTTGGTTTAGATAGAGATAATTTAAAAGAAAGAATTTTGCAAAGAACAAAAAATATGTTTTTATCTGGAATTATTGAGGAGACGAAACACCTTATTTCTAAATACGGATTTGATTTGCCAATATTAGAAACCATTGGTTATCGAGAAGCTAGGGATGTTTTAAATAACCATTCAACAATTGACAAAGCGATTGAGTTAACTACAACAAAAACGATCCAATTTGCCAAAAGACAAAAAACTTGGTTTCGTAATAAAAATAATCCTCATTGGCTAAATAACAAAAACCTTCTAAAAGATGCAATAATTAAGATAGAGTCTTTTTTAGGCTAACTTTATAAAAATAGATTTTGTTCATCATCAAATCAATTTATTTAATTAACTGAATGCCACCACGCCCACGCTTTGACCGCCGAGCTCCCGTTAGAGAGCTACCAAATATAAATGAAAGAATAAAATACCCTCAATTGCGAGTCGTTGATTCAGATGGAAAACAATTAGGTGTTATAGATAGATTAAAAGCATTAGAGATAGCTTCTCAAAGAGAACTTGATTTGGTATTGGTGAGCGAAAAAGCAAATCCTCCTGTTTGTCGAATAATGGACTACGGAAAATACAAATTTGAACAAGAAAAGAAAGCTAAAGAAGCAAAGAAAAAATCTCATCAAACAGAAGTTAAAGAAGTAAAAATGAGGTATAAAATTGACAAGCATGATTATGATGTCCGCATAGGTCAAGCTACTAAATTTTTAAAATCGGGAGACAAAGTAAAATGTACTGTGATTTTTAGAGGTAGAGAAATTCAACACTCAAATTTAGCTGAAACACTTCTTTTGAAAATAGCTAATGATTTAGAAGAGCAATCAGAAGTTCAACAAAAACCAAAAAAAGAAGGGAGAAACATGATTATGTTTTTAAGCCCTCGAAAAACTCCTCTCATTAAAAAAGATGATGCATGAGAAATTCTTATTATCAAAAAATATGACGAATGTTAAAGTGTCACTATGGTTAAAAATAAATTAGTCGGGGTTTTTAAAGGTGCGATTCCATATTCAACAAGAAAGTGATATCCCAGCATCTACTCAACTATTTAATCAAATTTGTTTTGCAATTGCAGCAAGACATTATCCTCCAGGACACAGACTTCCTAGTACAAGGCAACTTGCAATGCAGACTGGACTCCATCGGAATACCATAAGCAAAGTATACAGACAACTAGAAATTGATGGGGTTGTTGAAGCAATAGCTGGATCAGGTATCTATGTAAGAGATAATATTACTAAAAGAGAATTTAAAAAATCAGTTTACTCAAAAGATAAAATAAGTAAACCTCCAGATCAAGAAGCAAAAAAGATTATTGACAAATTGATAAATCTTGGATGTACTTTACAAGAAGCAAGAGATATATTGACCAATGAAATTGATTGGCGTATTCAGTGCGGATCAAGAATTATAGTCAGTACTCCTAGAGAGGATATTGGAGCTTCTATGTTGATAGCAGAAGACCTTTCTAAAACAGTAAATGTACCAGTGGAAGTTGTTCCTATTGAAGAATTAGAAAAAGTCTTGAGTAATTCTAATAATGGTACGATTGTCACAAGCAGATATTTTTTACAGCCTCTAGAAACAGTTGCTAAGAAGCATGGAGTGCGCGCTATTGCAGTTGACTTGAGCGACTTTCAAAAGGAATTGAAAATCCTCAAGGAATTAAATGCTGGAAGTTGTGTAGGTATTGTTAGCATAAGTCCTGGCTTATTAAGAGCAGCGGAGGTCATTATACACAGCATGAGAGGTAATGAATTAATGCTTATGACTGCAATCTCAGATAATAACAGTAGATTACTATCACTTTTAAAGGCTTCGAACCATATAGTGTGTGATGGACCAAGTTTATCAGTTGTAGAAAACACTTTATTAAAAAATCGCTCTCAGTTGATGAGATTACCTCAAATAATATGTGCTAAAAATTATTTAAGTATCGAGACAATAAATCAATTAAAAAAAGAAATAGGAGTTATTAATTAAACCATGATATTGAAAACTTTTAAATCAGATATAGAAATTATCAGAGAGAGAGATCCCGCCGCAAGAGGAATAGTAGAGATATTTCTTTGCTACCCTGGCTTTCAATCAATAGTTATACATAGATTTACGCATAAATTATGGCAATTAAAAATTCCTTTGATTCCCCGTTTACTCAGTCATCTCAATAGGCTAGCAACAGGTATTGAAATACATCCCGGGGCAAAAATTGGTAAAAGGGTTTTCATAGACCATGGAATGGGTGTTGTAATTGGTGAAACAGCTGAGATAGGAAATAACTGTTTGCTTTATCAAGGAGTGACATTAGGAGGTACTGGTAAAAACCATGGCAAAAGACACCCCACCTTAATGGAAAATGTTGTAGTCGGAGCAGGCGCAAAAGTTCTTGGATCAATCACAGTAGGATCTAATACCCGTATTGGTGCTGGCTCAGTAGTTGTTCGAAATGTAGAAGGAAACAGTACTGTGGTTGGAGTTCCTGGCAGGGTAGTGCATCAAAGTGGTGTCAAAGTAAATCCTTTAGCTCACTCTGCTTTACCAGATGCAGAAGCTAATGTGATAAAAAATTTAATGGATAGGATAGATTCTCTTGAAAATGAAATTCTTAAATTACAAAAAACTTTACAATGTATAGCCAGCTCAGAATCTATTGATATTTCTAAACTCGGTGATTCTCAAAATCTTAAAGACAAAGAAATTTTTGAATTTCTTGGAGATGATTAAGTATTGATTTAATTTTTTTCATTAACATCAGTTTTAGGTTGAAACATAAACATTGAATAAATAACATTTCGTCTCATATTAGTCATCATTTCGAGAAACATGTCATATCCCTCGTTTTTATATTCGATTAGTGGATCTTTTTGACCATAACCCCTCAATCCGACTGATTCCCTCAGGGAATCCATGGATTGAAGATGTTCTCGCCATAAATTATCGATTTGCTGCAAAATGAAAAATCTTTCAGCTTCCCTCATTAATCCTGGACGAGTCTTTTCTATTTGAGATTCCTTTAAATCATAAGCTATTCGCAACTGCTCTTGAAGATAGTTTTTTAATTCTTCTATAGACAATAAATTAATATCATCAGATTTAAGATCATCTAATAAATATATAAATTCTTTGACTTTCGAAATTAATTGATCAATATTCCATTCTTCAGGAGGAAGATCAGGATTAATATAGGCATCTACAATTTCAATCATTGTCCTTTCGCCATATCCAATTACTTGTCTCTTTAAATCAATTCCTTTTAATACTCTTAGTCTTTCGGCATAAACTGCTTTTCTTTGATTGTTCATTACCTCATCGTATTCAAAAACTTGTTTTCTAATATCGTAATAGTAAGTTTCAACTTTCTTTTGAGCACTTTCTAAGGACCTAGTAAGCATTCCTGACTCAATAGGCATATCTTCATCAACCCTAAAAGCATTCATTAGATTTGCTACTCTATCACCTCCAAAAATCCTTAATAAATTATCGTCTAAAGATAAAAAGAATCTTGTACTTCCAAGATCACCTTGTCTTCCTGCTCTTCCTCTAAGTTGATTATCCACTCTTCTTGATTCATGTCTCTCAGTACCAATAACATGTAAACCGCCAACTTCTCTTACTTTTTCTTCCTCATGAATCAAAACTTTGTTGTATTCTTTTTTTACATCAGACAAAGATTCTCTCAAAAGCTTTATCAAGTTATCATCAGTTGGTGCTTTTTCTGCGGCTGTAGCTATCTTGTCATCAAGCTCCAATACAGAAAGTTGTCTATCTCCCCAATTTTTAACAAGTTCATCAGATAAAAGAGAGAGTTTCTTTTCAATTGCTTCATCTAGTTTGCAAGGGAAGAGACTTGTTGAAGAATTTGAAATATTCTTTTTCAAATTTGAACCAGCTTTTGTAGAAAAACCACCCTTAGATTTTAAATTTCTTTGTTTAGGTATTGGTGGCTTATGCTCATTATCAGGCTTGACTAACAAAGGAATTAGTATTTCTTTTAATTTTAGCCTTGCCATATAATCGCTATTACCTCCAAGAATTATATCTGTTCCCCTTCCGGCCATATTAGTCGCAATAGTAACAGCACCTGCTCTTCCTGCCTGAGCAACAATTTCTGCCTCACGTTCAACGTTCTCTGGCTTAGCATTTAACAAATTATGAGGGATTTTTTCATCAGATAACAGTGAACTTAGTAATTCACTTTTTTCAACACTTGTTGTACCAACTAAAACAGGTCTGCCATCTCTATGAATTTGTGCAGTTTCTTTAGCAACGGCTTTCCATTTACCAATCTCTGTCTTAAATACTTGATCAGGCCAATCTTGTCTCCTTCTTATTTGATTTGTAGGTATAACCGTTGTTTCTAATTTATAAGTTTTTTCAAATTCAACCTCCTCAGTTTTTGCAGTACCCGTCATTCCTGCTAAACCCGGATATAAAAGGAAGAAATTCTGATAAGTTATTGATGCTAATGTTTGAGTCTCAGGCTGAATTTTAAGACTCTCTTTTGCTTCTATTGCCTGATGTTGGCCATCGCTCCAACGCCTTCCTTGCATCACCCTACCAGTAAATTCATCCACTATGACAGCTTCATCGTTCTTAATAATATAATTTATATCTTTAATAAATAATTCTTTGGCTTTTAAAGCGTTAGTTATATAATGCGCCCAAGGATCTTGAGGATTATATAAATCATTCACTCCCAAATACTCTTCACATTTTGCAAAACCCTGATCAGTTAATATACAACTTCTCTGTTTTTCATCAACTTCATAATCTCCTTCTGGATCAATACCATCTTTACTTAATTCTTTTGCTTTGACTAATTCCATAGATAATTCTGCAGCTTTTTGATATTTTTCTTGTGGTCTTTCAACTTGGCCAGAAATGATTAAAGGCGTTCTTGCTTCATCAATTAATATTGAATCAACCTCATCAATTACGCAGTAATTAAATTTTCTTTGAACTACCTCACTAATATCGGTAGCCATATTATCTCTTAAATAATCAAATCCTAATTCTGAATTTGTGGCATAAGTAATATCACAATTATAATTTTTCTTTCTTTCAACTGGATTCATATCTTGCTGAATCAAACCAACGGATAAACCTAAAAAACGATGAATTTGTCCCATCCACTCTGCATCCCTTCTAGCTAAATAATCATTTACAGTAACAACATGAACACCTTTTCCTGTAAGAGCATTTAAATAACAAGGTAATGTTGCGACAAGAGTTTTTCCCTCTCCAGTCTTCATCTCAGCAATTTGACACTCATTTAAAACCATCCCGCCTATTAATTGAACATCAAAATGTCTCATTTCAAGAACACGTTTACTTGCTTCTCTTACGATTGCAAAGGCTTTAGGAAGAAATTCTTCTAGGAGTTCTTTTTGTTTTTTAAAATCTAACTCTG
>CACEFS010000029.1 GCA_902558895.1 uncultured Prochlorococcus sp. | reverse complement strand
AAATTCGTTTATTGTATAAAGAAAAAAAATGAAAAAAAACTCCAAGAAAGAATACCTTAACAGAGATGAAGTTAATGAAATGATTGAATCAGCTTTAAGGAGGCATAATAGAAGATCTACAATAATTTCAAGCGTACTTGGCTGGATTCTAATAGGAGGTTATTCGTTTGGACTTTTTCAAGCAGTTCAAAATGTCTAATTAATCTTTTCTTTCAAAGAAGAACTTGATAGATGATAAATTAATATAAGACTAAATATTTATTATGAGGGAATATATTGAGGCAAATCTTACAGTGATAAGAAAATATTTAAAAAAACGAAAACAGTTAACATCAAAATTAAATAATGCTTCGATAATGGAAGAATTCAAAGAATGGAGCAAAGATCCATTACCTGAGACAGAATCAATTTGGACTTTACCTGACTTAACGAGAAATGAAAGACTAAAAAATTTTTGTCGCTCAATTAAGAAGGAAATAAGATAAGTTTTTAACTACCTAGTTCTATATGATTTATCTTTAAGTAAAAATAACCCGCAAATCCAACTATATTCAAAATTACAACGAAAATCCAAGCTCCTATTGGCTGATTAGAATCAAATTTTTTTATTTTAACTTTTTCCTTTAGTCTTTCAATATATTTAGGCATAATTAAAAATATCAAAAAGAATATTTCTAATTATATAGGGTCGAATTTATAGGAATCTTAAATAAAATAAAATTTCTTTTAATTCGAATTTTTATTGTTAAGCCTGTTAATAGGATATTTTATTAATTCCTTTTTGAGATTTTTTAAAAGTTTATTGTGATTCAAAATTGTAAATTTCCTAGTAAAGGAATAGTGCCATTTCATTGAATTAAAAAAAAACTTGCTAATTTATTATTAATAAAATTATAATATTTATTACGGTCAATTCAGACCATACATAATTCAAATAAGGACAAATTTTTTCATGAGCTTAAGAGTTGGCCAAGAAGCACCAGACTTTAGTGCTACAGCAGTATATGATCAAGAGTTTAAGGAGATTACCCTTTCAGGTCTAAGAGGTAAATGGGTTGTTTTATTCTTTTACCCACTAGATTTTACATTTGTATGTCCAACAGAAATCACTGCATTTAGTGATAGATACCAAGATTTCTCGGCACTTAATACGGAAATACTTGGGGTATCAGTTGATAGCAAACACTGTCATTTGGCTTGGATACAAACCCCAAGAAATGAAGGAGGTATAGGTGATATTAACTATCCGTTAGTTTCTGATTTAAAAAGAGAAATTTGCCAGGCGTACAATGTTCTAAATGATGATGGGGAGGCTGATAGAGGTTTATTTCTTATCAATCCCGAAGGAGTAGTTATGCATACGACTGTTAACAAGGCTCCTGTAGGTAGAAATGTTGATGAAACGCTAAGGATTCTTCAAGGTTACCAATACGTTGCGGCGAACCCCGATGAAGTATGTCCAGCAAACTGGACACCTGGGGAGAAAACAATGTTAGAGGACCCCAAAGGTAGTAAGGAATATTTTTCTGCTCTATAGAAGAATTAGAAACATTTAAGTAAGTATTGAGTAGTAAATAATTATAAAAAAATAAAAAATAAATATATTCAAAAAGGGGATAACATCCCCTTTTTGGGGTTTGGGCACGATCCAATCGCTCAAATTAGTTTTATATGATATGTAGGACCAAGTATAAAAAGAAATTTCTATGGCGACTAGGATAAAAAGATTAATTAAATTTAATTCATTTAAACCAAAATATCTATAAATATGAAACTGATCATCAACACTAATATTATTAATTTGAAGATGCCAAAGATAGAGAGAAATCAAAATAAAATTTACCAATATTATTTTTTTTAAAAGAAACCTTGATTTCTTAAAAATTAATAGGATAGAAATTAAAAATATGAAAAAACTTAACTGTGGAAAATCAAGTTTTGGTAAGTTAATTCCTTCAAGAAATATATTAATTATAAGATCAAAATTTATATATAGATAATCAGCTATAAAGTAAGAGAGAAATATTAAATTTATTATTACTAAGAATAATAATCTTTTTCCTTTAATTATTTTTATACTTTGGATTTTATCCTTAGTAAAATTATAATATGTATAGTTTCTTAAAGAGTTTATATACACCAAAAGTGGACATATTGCTCCGCTCAAATAGTAAAGGATTGAATAAAAGGAAATATCATTAATATTGAGTGAATACAAATTCAACCATTGTTTTTGTACAAATGGAAGAATAAGTAAGAATGAAAGTGTAACTAATAAATTCGTTGTATTATTTTTAATTATCAAGAAAATATTTTTTTTAATTTAAAGCAATGAAATCAAACTTTCAACAATTTAGAAGTTGTTAATTTAAAAATTTTTTTATCTATAGATTCTTGATTTAAAAGTATATCAACTAATTTATCTAGTAAGACTCTATTTTTTTTCAAAATTTTTATTGAATTATTTAATGAAATTTTAGAAATATTTATGATTTCATTATCTATTCTAGAACTGGTATTTTCTGCTATGAGAGGCTTTCTTCTAAATAATCCATCTCCTAAATACATTTCATTATTATCAGAATCCATTGAAATTGGACCAATAATTGAAAATCCATATTTTGTAACCATTTCCCTTACGATATTTGTCGCATAAGAGATATCATTCATAGAGCATTGTGTAATTTCACCCTCACCAAAAACTATCGTTTCAGCTGCTCTTCCAGCTAGAGCAATTTCAATTTTTGAAAATAATAATTTTTTTGAAATCAATCCACTAGAAATTACATCTTCGTCTGGGCAAATTTTTGTATATCCTCCTATAGATCCAGATCTAGGTAAGATCGTAATTTTATCAACTGATTCAATTCCATTTCTCACAGCAGATACAATTGCTCTACCTACTTCGTTATAGGCAATAATTTTTTTCATATTAGGAGAAGTTATTAATGAGCTTCTCAGTCCAATAGTAATTTTATCAAGAGCATTTTCTATATGAAGATCACTGATTAATTTTGATTCGTCTCTTGCACAATGAATAGCACTCTCGTTCATCAAGTTTGCAAGATCTGCTCCTGAAAATCCAACTGTTCTAGAAGCCCAATATCCTAAGTCAACTTCGCTTGAAAGTGGTTTGGAAAGTGAGTGAACTGAAAGAATTTTTTTTCTTCCATCTAAATCTGGAAGCATTACTTCAATTTTTCTATCAAATCTACCTGGTCTTAATAAAGCTGCATCCAAAATATCTGGTCTATTTGTTGCTGCTAAAACAATAATTCCAGAATTATCAGCAAAACCATCTAATTCAGTTAGAAGCTGATTAAGAGTTTGTTCTCTTTCATCATTTCCACCTCCGATACCAGACCCTCTTTGCCTACCAATGGAATCAATTTCATCAATGAAAATTATACAAGGAGATTTTTCCTTAGCCTTAGAGAATAGATCACGAACTCGGCTTGCTCCAACACCAACAAAAAGTTCTACAAACTCTGATGCCGATATTGAGAGAAAAGGCACTCCTGATTCACCAGCAATTGCTTTAGCTAATAATGTTTTACCTGTTCCTGGTGGACCTATTAGAAGAACTCCCTTAGGAACTTTTGCTCCAAGATTTTCAAATTTCTTTGGTTCTTTCAAAAATGTTATTACCTCTTTTAATTCCTCAGCGGCTTCAGGGACGCCAGCTACATCATCGAATCTAGTTTCTACATCATCAATAGTTACAAATTTAGCTTGATTTTTGGTAAAACCAAAAGCTCTGGAAGCCAATTTTGATGTACTCCTCAAGATTAAGACTATAGCTAATATGAAAATCAGGAAAAGACTTATTGAAGCAAATGAATTAGCAGCTGAGGCTTCTTTTCTACTATTGTTAATAGTTAGATCTACCTTATTTTCAGTAGCCTTTTCAAGAATTAATTGATCGTTATAAAGGATAGGTATTTTAAATTTATCGCCATTTTTATACAGAACATCAATTTCTCTCTGCCTAGGATAGAAAAATATTGATTCTATTATCCCCGTCTCTATATCTTCTAGAAGATCCGAATAACTTGATTTAGAATCTGAATATGAGAATTTTGATCTAAACACTAATCTTTATAAGTGATTAATAAAGCATATATGCTTATTTAAAAAATTGAGGTATATAAACAAAATATACTCAAAAGTTTTGGAGATAACCAGTTAAAGGTTATATTATTATATGGAAATAAAGAAACAGAATGGCTGTACCAAAGAAGAAAAAATCAAAGAGCAAAAGGAACCAAAGGCACGCTGTTTGGAAAGGGAAAGCAGCAATAGCAGCTCAAAAAGCTATATCTCTAGGTAAATCAATTTTAACTGGGAAAGCTCAAGGATTTGTTTATCCTATTGAAGAAGAAGAATAACTTTTAAGACCCTAATTTAAATGCTTCAAGAATAACTGCATAAATTGCACCAATTCTTAATTTATCAACTACGGTCCATAGATAATAAAATTTTGAACTTGCCGAAGGTTTAATCCTTATAATAATTTCAATAAAAACAATAATTATTGGGACCATTATCAACTCATTTTTACCTTCAGAAATAAATTTTGTAATAAAATTTGCGAACAAAAAATAACCTGTCAAAACAGAAATTAGACCAATAGATTTTGTTCTCCAAGTATCACTTAGAAAACCAAAAAATAAATTATTTAGCTGGTAGGTAATTCTTGAAAAATTAGTTTTTTGCATTACTAAAAGATACTAAATAATCACTTAGGAAGTTATAGTCAACATATGATTTTTTTAGTTTAGGGCCTTTAATTACATTTGCCACATTATTCTCATCACCAAGACTGTCTAAAATACAATCTAATTTAATATTTTCCTCAAGAATAATTGGGATATTTGAAGGAACAAAAATTGTAGGCAAGTTAGCTGCCAAGGAAGATTTCAATCCTGGATTTGAGTCTTCAAAAACAATTGAGTTGTTTTTGTTTATACCACTTAATTGGATTGCCTTTAAATATGGTAATGGATTTGGTTTCTTTAATTCAACGTCCTCACTTGAAATAATGAACTCAAAAGGGTTGAAGCCATTAAAAAGATATTCAACAAGTAGATTGACTTGAATTCTTGAACTTGAAGTAACAATAAATTGTCTTACTTTATTTTTATGTAATTCATTTATTAATCTAAAAACACCAGTTTTTAAACTAACGCAATTTTTTTTTATAATTTCTAAATAATGAAACTGTTTTGTTTCATGAATTTTGAGAATTAAATCTTTTGAGAAATCTTCATTATTAGATTTAGCGTAATAAGCAATCCTATTTTTGCCCCCATTTATCTTCAGAAGTTTTATATATTTATTAGTGTCCCAATTCCAATTAATACCAAGGTCATTAAAAGCATTATTAAAAGCAGGTAAATGGGCCTCTAATTCAGTATTTGCGATGGTACCATCTAAATCCCAATAAACACCCTTAAGATACGTCACCAAAAAGAATTTGTTCTATTTACGGTAAAACACAAGAGCAATTATTGCTGGTCCTGCTAAAGCGACTACAGCCAAAGGAATAAGTGTTGCCATGATTAATGAATATGTTTTGTGATACTATTTTTACAAATAAATGACGAAACTGTACTGATACATTACAAGATTGAATTAAATTATGAAATCATGGACATGTATAGAAAATTGTGGAGCTTGTTGTAAATTCGACTTGAACGAAAGAAGCGATTTGGCTGACAAACTTAACAAAGAAGATATAGCTTTGATAAATTCGATGACTGCAAGAGACGGTTGGTGTAAAAATCTAGACAGAAAAAATAAAAAATGCTTAATTTATGAAACAAGACCACATTTTTGCCGAGTAAATGACTTTTCAACTACATTTAAGGGATATTTGAAATCTGGTGACAAATTTTTAATAGATTGTTGCAAACAACATATTTCATCAAATTATGGTTACCAAAGTAGAGAGATGAAAACTTTTAAAATTGCTGTTTCAGGAAAATGAATAGTAAATTAGAAAAAAAGGAAAACAATATAGAAAAAAGTTTTTTTTCTATATTTATAACGACTTTTACAACAATCTTTATTGCTGAACTTGGAGATAAAACTCAGATAGCCACATTGATGCTTTCTGCGGAATCGGGCAAGCCAATAATTGTTTTTCTTGGAAGTTCTTTAGCATTAATAAGTTCTAGCATAGTAGGAGTTCTTATTGGTAAATGGGTATCAAAAAAAATATCTCCTAGCAAATTTGCTTTATCAACTGGTCTTTTAATGATACTGATAAGTATATTTTTAGCTTATGAAACATTCAAAAATTATTTATAAATGGTTTTAAGTTTATTACTATCAACTTTTCTAACAGTTTTCATAGCTGAATTAGGTGACAAAACTCAACTGGCTACTTTAACTATAAGCGGCACTTCAAATAAACCACTAGCAGTTTTTCTAGGATCATCTTCAGCACTTGTTTTTGCAAGTTTATTAGGAGCTTTGACAGGTGGTTCTATTTCGAGTTTTTTACCCGAAGTTGTTCTTAAATCAATAGCCTCCATTACATTTTTTATAATAGGTATAAGGCTTTTTTTCAATTCTTTCACTATCGAAAAAGAAGAAAAAGAAGAGAAAGAAAATAATTAGTTTTAAGCTTGGATAATAAGGTGTAATAATGAAGTGTATACCCCTAAATTAATTTATAATTTCATCTAGATCATGTTCACATCATCTTCAATAATTGATAATCTTAATCAGTCAGAAGGGTTAGAATATAAAAAATTATGCAGATTATTAAAAATAACAAAGAAATCTGATAAGGATAAATTAGATATTGCTCTAAAAGCTCTAGAAAAACTTGAAATAATTAATAAAAATGAAGATGATGAATATACCTACAAAAAAGATAGCGATCATATTGTCGCCAAAATAAGATGTAGTAGCAAAGGGTATTGCTTTGCTGTAAGGGGGCAAGATAAAGAAGATATCTACATTAAAGAAAATTTACTTAATTACGCATGGAATGGAGATAAAGTTTTAGTAAGGATAATAAAAGAGGGTTATAGAAGAAGATCACCTGAGGGAATAGTTGATTGTATTCTTGAAAGATCAAATCAAATACTTCTTTCTAAAGTTGAAATAATAAACAATGATGTATATGCAATACCTATAGATGATAGAATTCTTGCCAAAATAAAACTTCCAAAAGAGAATAAAAAATACACTTTCAATCCAGAACATAAGAATATAGTAAAAGTTGAGATTGATAGTTTTCCCATAGGTCAAGAAGAAGGACTAGGTCATGTGATACAAGAACTAAAACTAAAAAATAATGAGGAATTAGATACAGACTTTGTTTTATCCAAAAGCAATATCGTTAAATCATATGACTTAAATCATATTGAATTTAAAAAAATAGAAAAAAGGGAGAGGATAGACCTAACAGATAAGAACTCTTATTTATTCAAAAGTTGGAATTCTGATGATTCTCCGATGCTCCCTATTATTCAAATAGAACAGGAAAAAAATAAAAATACTAAATTATGGGTACATACAAATAATCTCGCAGAAAGAGTAGATCTAAATAGTAAAAAATCTCTACAAATATTATTTAATGGCTTCGAATCATTACCCTTATTAAATACTTGGCAAAACTACCTTAGTGTAGCTATAAGAAGTGAATCTGAATTTAAATTTGATGAAAAGAATGAAGCAATTAGCCTCTGTTTGCATTTAAATAGTGATAATGAAATAACTGATTGGTCATTTCATCTTACTTTAGTAAAATGCTCACTTATTGTTGGAAGTGATCATACTGAAGCTCTTCTATCTAGAAAAAGTAAAACAAGAATAACCTCTAGGATATTAAAACCTATAAAAGAATATATCGACGATTTAGATAAAATACTGGAAATTTCATCTTCATTCAGACAAAAACATCTTTTGGAGGGTAAGGTTGAAATTCCTGCGCCACTAAATAAAATAGAAGCATTAGAAGAATTTTTTATTCACAATCCAGCTGAATATTCAAAAGGATATTTTGAATCACTAAATAAAGAAGATTGCCAAACTTACCTTTCACCAATACTTCATGAAGCTAATTTAATTTGGTTCAAACATTCAAATCAATATGGAATAAAAAGCGCAGGATACATTTCAGACGGAATAAATTATGTGAATGCAAATGAAATCATCAAATATTCAGAATTTATTGATAAAGATATAGAGCTTAATGAAGATGGCAATTTGTCATTTAGTCAAGTAATCAAATTATGTGAGGATGATGATAAAAAAAGAATCTTACATAAACTTCTAATTAATGAATTTAAGGACAATCAAATAAAGTTGA
>CACEFS010000028.1 GCA_902558895.1 uncultured Prochlorococcus sp. | reverse complement strand
ATTGCAACACGGAAAATAATGAGGTTAAGAGTTTTTTGGGGGGTTGAGAATGGTTAAGACCTAAACGCGTCTTCGTTTAGGTCTTCTACATCCATTATGAGGCAATGGAGTTACATCTCTTATTAGAGTTATTTCTAATCCAGCCACTTGTAAAGCTCTTATGGCCGTTTCCCTACCTGCGCCAGGCCCTCTCACTAGTACTTCTATTTGTCTCATACCTTGATCAAGTGCTCTTCTAGCTGCAGCTTCAGCAGCTGTTTGAGCAGCAAATGGTGTACCTTTTCTAGCGCCTTTAAATCCACTTGCGCCTGCAGAAGACCAAGAAATTACATGGCCAGAGGTGTCACTAATTGAAACGATAGTATTATTAAATGTGCTTTGGATATGTACCACACCATTCGGTACATTACGTTTAGATTTCTTTGAACCTGTTTTTTTTACTGTAGCTGCCATGATGTTTTAATTTAATAATTCAATTTGTGGATAGATTTAGTTAATTATTTTTTTCTTCCAGCAACTGTTTTCCTAGAACCCCGTCTTGTTCTTGCATTGGTTCTAGTTCTTTGACCTCTGACTGGAAGACTCATTCTATGTCTTCTACCTCTTACACACCCTATATCTTGTAGACGTTTTAAAGCCATGCCCTCTTTTCTTCTCAAGTCCCCTTCTAAAGTGAATTCTTCTGTGGCACCTCTAAGTTTTTGCACATCAGAATCTGAAAGGTCTTTGACACGAGTATCAGGGTTTACACCCGTATTAGCAAGAATTAGCTTTGATGTCGTTAAACCAATTCCATAGACGTATGTTAGTGCAATTTCAACTCGCTTTTCGCGAGGTATGTCAATTCCTGCAATCCTGGCCACGTGTTTTGAATAAGTAAAAGTTTGAATTTAAGGGTTGAAATTTAACCCTGACGCTGTTTATTGCGAGGTCTTTTCTTGTTAATAACATAGATTTTACCTCTTCTCCTCACGATCTGATCGTCAGGACTAATTTTTTTGACTGAAGATCTGACCTTCATAGGGGTTTAACAAATAAAACGTTAATACTATATTCTACATCATCATCAAGCCATTTTTTGTTTGATATCAGAGGAAATGGTTTTTAAATCTCTATCAGCGTCAATATATTCTAACAATGAGAGATCTTTAAAATATTGAATCAATGGTTCTGTAGTTTTTTTATAAATATCAACTCTTGTTCTAATTGTCTCTTCTGTATCATCTTTTCTCCCTCTTAAAAGCAAACGCTTAATTAGCACTTCTTCTGGAATATCTAAATAAAAAACCGCTTCCAAAGGTTGATTTATTTCATTTAAGACTTCATTCAATGAATTTGCTTGAGATAAATTTCTTGGGTAACCATCCAGAATCCAACCTTTATTATCCTGAACTAAGTTGTGTCTTACTATCTTTAATACGAGTTCATCACTAACAAGTTCCCCTCGATTCATTATATCTTTTACCTGGATACCAATAGTTGTATTCATTTCGATTTCTTTTCTTAATAATTCTCCAGTAGACAGGTGTAAGTAAGAATTAGTTTGACTTAGCAATTCCGCTTGAGTCCCTTTCCCGGCTCCAGGAGCTCCTAAAAATAGTAAATGTTTCTTCATTAATTATTAATTAGTCCCTCATATCTTTGTGAAATAACATAAGTTTGAATTTGCTTAGCCGTATCTATAGCAACACCCACTAGAATCAGTAATGAAGTTGCTCCTAAACCTTGAAAGGTCTGAACATTTGTGGCTCTTTCTACTGCAGCTGGGATTATAGCTACTGAACCCAGAAATAATCCTCCCAATAATGTCAACCTATTTTGTATACCAGATAGGTAGTTGGCTGTATTAGTTCCTGGTCTAACTCCTGGTATCGCTACTCCTCCTTTCTTTAAATTTGAAGCTACATCCACTGGATTGATAGTAAGAGAAGCATAAAAATAGGAGAACCCCAAAATTAAGGAGAAAAATGTCAGAGCATATGGCCATGGATTTGAAGATCCTGGATTTAAACTACTGGCTAACTTGATTAAGACTGGATTGCCCGTGACATTTGCAATAGTTATGGGTAAAAAGATTAAAGCAGATGCAAATATAATAGGCATGACTCCTCCTGCATTTAATTTCAAAGGTAAATAACTTTGCCTTGTAGGAAGTAATGTTGTATTTCCTATCTGCCTTTTTGCACTAACAATGGGAATGCGTCTTGCTCCCTCTTGTACAAAAATTATCCCAACAATTGTAAGCAAAAATACTCCAAGTAAAACTGCTATACCTAAAACATCTCCTCTATCGCCAGTTTGAGCTTTTTCAATGGTTGAACTTAGAGCCTTAGGTAAAGTCGAAACAATATTCAAAAAAATTACCAGTGAAGCACCTTGACCTATTCCTTTCTCCGTAATAATTTCACTAAACCACATTACTAACATTGAACCAGTTACTAAAGCAATTGAGGTTTGTAAGACAAATGTAGCATCACTTATCCCCTCAATAGCATATTGTCTGAGAATTAAGGAAAAAATTATACTTTGCAAGAAACCCCATCCTAATGAAACATATCTAGTTATTTGAGCAATTTTTCTTCTTCCCGCTTCTCCTTCATTTTTTTGTAAATCTTCAAGCACAGGCAATGAAGCTGTGAGAAGCTGAATAATAATTGATGCGTTAATAAAAGGAAGTATGCCTAATGCAAATATTCCTAAGGTTGAAATTCCTCCTCCAGTAAAAATGTCTAAAAAACCTATTAGTTGACCCCCTTGATCTATAAAACTTTTAAAAGCAACCCTATCAATACCAGGCATCGGGATATAAATCCCAAGTCTTACTAAAAGAAGAAGACCTAAAGTTGTTAAAACTCTACCCCTTAGCTCTTTATTTAAAAATAATTGGGAAAGTATTTCAGAAGCGCTAGGGTTTCTACTTTTGTTGACAAACATTTTTAAGCTTACCTAAATTTTAAGTAAATTTATTTATTATTTATAATCTCGAAGGATCCGCCTGCGTCCTCAATTTTTTGTTTTGCAATTTTTGAAAATGCATGAGCTTGGACTTTTAACTTTACATTAAGTTTTCCGTTACCAAGAATTTTTAAAGGAAATTTGGGCTTGAATATCAATCCTTTTTTAACTAGTGAGTCTAGGTTAACAGTATCGTTATCTTTGAAATCATTTAGTTTTTCTAAATTAATTATAGAAAAGTTCTTTTGATTTATTATTTCAAAGTGCTTTAATTTTGGAACTCTTCTATATAAGGGCATTTGACCACCTTCGAAACCTGGACGAGTAGGTCTTCCAGAACGTGACTTTTGCCCTCTCATTCCAAAACCACATGAAGCACCCTGACCGGCTGCAATACCTCTACCCTTTCTTAATTTCTTCTTTCTAGAGCCAGAGTTTGATTTAAGTGTATTTAATGTTGAAGTCATAATTTTCAAGAATAGAGCTGTTCAAGTGAGATGCCTCTCTCCCTTGAAGTAGATTTGTGTGTTCTTAATTGAGAAAGAGCTACCATAGCAGCTCTTGCATTATTCAAGGGTGTTTTACTACCCAATCTTTTTGCTAAGACATTTTTTATGCCAGCTAATTCTAAAACAGTTCTTATTGAGCCACCAGCAATTACACCCGTACCTGGGGCAGCTGGTCTAATTAGTACATTAGCAGCGCCATCTCGACCTATAGATAAAGTCGGGATTGAATTATTTGGGGTTAAGGGAACTCTGACAAGATTCTTTTTACCATCTGAAACTCCCTTTCTCACCGCACCAATGACATCCCCTGCTTTACCAACTCCTACTCCTACTTGACCTTTCTCATTACCTACAACAACAATTGCTCTAAAACTCATTTTTTTTCCACCTTTAACAGTCTTAGAAACGCGTCGAATTTGGACAACTCTTTCTTGCCAATCAGAATCTCTCTCTAAATTTTTTGAATCACCTCTTCTATTTCTTTTTCGATCATTACGATTATTCTTTTTATGTTCTACAGGCATAGCTCCAGGAACATTATCGTTCTTGGATTGAATTTCTTGTTTTGTTGGAGTGTCAGTCATAGTAAAAAATTAAGAGTTAGAATTCTAGGCCAGCTTCACGAGCAGCGTCTGCAAGTGCCTTTACTCTGCCGTGATATAAATTACCTCCACGGTCAAAGATTACTTGCTTAATACCTTTTTTTATCGCTCTCTTTGCTAATAATTTTCCAACAATGGAAGAAGAATTACAATCAGAAGGTAATTTCTCAGATTTTTCTCTTAGTTCCTTATCAACAGTTGAAGCTGAACAAATAGTTGTTTGAGCGCTATCGTCTATAACTTGGGCATAAATATGGTTGTTAGAGCGAAAAACAGACAATCTTGGACGCGTTGCATCTCCAATTAAGTATCTCCTTAATCTTCTATGTCTTTTTTGGGTTTGTAATTTCCTGGAAAGTTTGGTCATTTTTTTAATTGGAATTATTTTTTGCCAGATTTACCAGCTTTTCTGAGAATTCTCTCATCATGGTATTTAATTCCTTTTCCTTTATATGGCTCTGGAGGTCTAATTGATCTGATTTTTGCTGCTTCATTGCCAACAATTTCCTTATCAATTCCAGATACGGTAACGTTTGTATTACTCTCAACTTTGTATGTTATACCATCAGGGGGGATCATTTCTACAGGATGACTATATCCTGCACTTACAACTAGATTTTTACCTTTTACTTGTGCTCTAGATCCAACGCCTACAATTTCTAGTTTCTTTGAAAAACCTTGAGTAACCCCTTCAACCATATTTGCAATTAAAGCTCTACATAAACCATGTCTTTGCCTTGAGAATATTTTGGTTGTGGTAGGACTTACAACAACAGTATTATCTTTCTTATCAAAACTAACTCCCTCAGGCATGAGACGTTTTAACTCACCCTTTGGGCCTTTAACTGTAACTGTTAATCCATCAAAATCAATTGTGACTTTCTCTGGAATAAGTACTGGTGTTTTTCCGATTCTTGACATGATTAATTCTCCTTAATAAACATAGCAGAGGACTTCGCCGCCAATGCCTTGCTTTCTAGCATCGCGATCACTCATAACGCCTTTAGAAGTTGATATTATGGCAACTCCAAGACCTCCAAGAACTTTTGGTAAACCTCTAGTATTTTTATATATTCTCAAACCAGGTTTACTAACTCTTTGCATAGATCGAATAGTAGGAAATTTATTTTTTCCACTATATTTGAGGCCGAGTATTATTTGTGATTTATAACCTTCACCTTCCTCATTAATATCAGAAATGAACCCCTCTTTTTGAAGTACTTTGGCGATACTTAAGGACATTTTTGAACTTGGGATTGTTGTGGTTGTATGCTTTTTTTGACTCGCATTTCTAATTCGAGTTAGCATATCTGAAATAGGATCGTGATTTGACATAGTTTTAATTTAATTCTTACTAAAAGGCATTCCTAACTCCTGCAAAAGAGCTTTACCTTCTTGATCTGATTTTGCACTAGTGACAATAGTTATATCCATACCTCTTATTGAATCTATTTTATCAAAAGAGATTTCAGGAAAAATCAATTGCTCTTTCACTCCAACGGTGTAATTACCTCTCCCATCAAAACTTTTTGGATTAACTCCTCTAAAGTCTCTTATTCTTGGTAAAGCTAGATTTATAAATCTCTCCAAAAAAGAATACATTCTGTCCCCTCTCAAAGTTACAGTACAACCAATAGGCATGCCTTCACGAATTTTAAAACCCGCGATAGCTTTTTTGGCCCTAGTTACTAAAGCCTTTTGTCCTGTAATTGTTGCCATTTCATTTAAAGAGGCTTCAAGAGCTTTCGAATTCGAAGCTGCTTCACCAAGACCTCTGTTAACGTTGACTTTGACAACTTTAGGTACTTGATGAATATTTTTAAGACCAAGGTCCTTTAAAAGTTTTGGTCTAATTGATTCTTTGTAGCGATTTTTTAGAGTCATAATTTTTTGTTAATTCTGGTCTTTGTCAGAATTGATAAATTAGAAAAAGTTGAAATCTTGTTTCTGATGAAAAATTAATCAATTACTTCACCAGTTTTCTTCAATCTTCTTTTCTTAACCCCCTCTTTATCAATAAAGGATTCAATCTTACTTGTAAGATTTTTATCCTTTGAAAAAAACATTACATTTGATGCATGTAAAGATGCTTCTTCTGTAAGAATTCTTCCAGTTTCTCCTTCCTGAGTAGGTTTTACATGTTTGGTCCTAAGGTTAATTCCCTTTACAACTACTCTATTTTCAAGAGGGATAGTTTTTAAAACTTCACCAGTTTTCCCTTTGTCCTTGCCATTAATTACTTTTACCAAATCTCCAGTTTTGATTCTCATTTTTATTCTCTGGAAATTTTTCTTTTGCTTTAATGAATCCAACATTTAAATCACCTCCGGAGCAAGAGAAACAATCTTTGTATAATTTTTATCCCGCAGTTCTCTAGCTACAGGGCCAAAGACTCTAGTACCTTTTGGATTCTTATCTTCATTAATCAATACTGCCGCATTGTCATCAAATCTGATTGAATTACCAGTATTTCTTCTTAATGTTGCTTTAGTTCTGACAATAACAGCTTTAACAATTTCAGATTTCTTAACTCCCATGTTAGGAAGAGCATCTTTTACAGTTGCTACGATTACATCCCCAACATGTGCATACCTTCTATTGGAACCTAAAACCCTAATACATTGGAGTCTTTTTGCTCCGCTATTATCGGCAACTGTTAAATAAGTTTCTTGTTGAATCATTTTTTAACCTCCTTAGCCTGACTTGTTTTATTGAGAATCTCTTCTATGGCCCATCTTTTATGAGCACTAAGCGGTCTAGTTTCTCTAATTTTAACTCGATCGCCTAAAACGCATGTATTTTCTGGATCATGAGCCTTATATCGAGTAGTTCTACTTACAATTTTTTTATAAGTGGGATGTGGATATCTGTTAATAACCGCAACAACAACTGTTTTATCCATTTTGTCGCTGACAACAGTACCAATTCTTTCTTTAAGTGCCATAACTAATAATTAATCAGAAGTTGATTTAGAAGCAGATTGACTCTTACTCAGAGTGAGTAATTGTGCAACTTGTTTCTTGATAATTTTAAATTTATGAGTTTCATTGAGCTGTCTTGTAGCTTGCTTGAATCTCAAGTCAAAAAGATCTTTTCGTAATTGGTCAATCTTTTCAGTAATTTGTTCAGAATTTAATTTTTTAAATTCCTTAATTGACTCTGAGTTTTTCATTGTTTAACCTCCTCTTGAGATTTTTTAATATTTTTAGTATTTTCTTGGGAGGAATTTTCTAGATTTTTATCAATTGAGATAAATTTAGTTTTTACAGGAAGTTTGTATTGAGCCAGACGCATAGCTTCCTTTGCAGTTTCCTCAGTAATATCCTCACCACCCATTTCAAAAAGTATTCTCCCTGGTTTTACAACTGCGACCCAAAACTCTGGATTACCTTTACCAGAACCCATTCTGGTTTCGGCAGGTCTCATGGTTACTGGTTTATCAGGAAATATTCTTATCCAGATTTGACCGCCACGTTTGATATATCTAGTCATAGCTCTTCTGCTTGCTTCAATCTGACGTGCAGTTACCCAGCCACAGTCTTGAGCTTGGAGAGCAAATTGACCGAATGCAATAGTATTACCTTTTGAGGCTACACCCCTCATTCTGCCTCTATGTTGTTTACGGAATTTAGTACGTTTTGGACTAAGCATTTTTATACCTCCTATGAATTCTCATTTGAACGATCCTCAAATTGCTGAGGTCTTCTACTAGCTTTCCTCTTAGGGCTCGCACCCACTGGGATAGTTTGTTCTTCTTTAGGGAGAACTTCACCTTTGAAAACCCAAACTTTAATGCCTAGAACACCGTAAGTTGTATTAGCTTCACGTGTTGCATAGTCAATTTCAGCTCTCAAAGTATGTAAAGGTACTCTACCTTCTCTAGTCCATTCAGTTCTAGCTATTTCAGCACCATTCAACCTCCCCCCTACTTGAATTTTAAGACCTAGAACTCCAGCCCTTTGAGCCCTTTGTAATGCCATCCTAATAGTTCTTCTAAAGGCTACTCTTTTTTCTAGTTGTTGAGCAATATATTCAGCTAGTAAAAAAGCATCAGCGTCTACGCGTTCAACTTCAACAACGTTTATTCTGACTTGCCTTGTTCTATCACCTATAGTTTTTTGAATGCCAGATCTTAATTCTTCAATACCACTTCCTTGTCTTCCAACTATAACTCCCGGTCTTGCTGTTTTTAATTCAAGTTCCAGTTGGTCAGCTTTTCTTGCTATTAAGACATCGCTAATTCCTGCTGCTCCATATTTTTTTTGAATGAAGGTGCGAATTTTAAAATCTTCTTGGAGAAGAATTGGATATGTTTTAGAAGTAGCAAACCACTTAGAGCGATGCTCTTGTGTAATTCCTAATCTTAGTCCAGAAGGATGTATTTTATGTCCCATTAGTTTTGTACCTCCACATTAGTTTGAGTAGGAGCAGACTCAACAGAAATACTGATGTGACAAGTCTGTTTTTTAATTGAAAAAGCTCGACCTTGAGCTCTGGGTCTATACCTTTTCATTACTGGACCACTATTAGCCCATGCAGAGGAAATAAATAGGGTAGATGGATCCATTCCAAGGTTATGTTCTGCATTAGCAACAGCAGATCTTAGAACTTTAGTAATGGGGTCTGTAGA
>CACEFS010000027.1 GCA_902558895.1 uncultured Prochlorococcus sp. | reverse complement strand
CGACATAGCAAAAAATTCATTTGAATCATGTTTTGATGCACTAAAAAGTAAAAGATTTTTTTTATTATCAACCAGTGTTTCGAAAAATTTAGATGTTAAATATTTACTTCCCCAAACTCCCCACCTCGAACAATGCTGTTCATAAAAATTATGCATTTTTTTTAGGATTTCTTGGTTGATATCGTCTTCATTAAAAATTTTTACTTTAATGTCTTGTTTAGTAATTGATTTCCTCTCTTTTTTTATATTTTTTCTCTGATTAGAGTTAAATCTAGAAAGAAAATCATCAAATGTTTTTTCACCATTTCTCCTCCATTCACTGCTGGAATTTATCCATTCATAGTATCCCAAAGATTTAAGATGGTTGCCCCAGCTTTTATCAACATATAAAAAATTACAACTTAGGATTTTGTTTGTAATCGCAAAGTTTTCGATATGTTTTATAAGTAAATTTGTAATTTCTTTCTTGTCTTTATTTTTTTTATAAAGAAATTGATATCCATTTACAGGACTATAAGGACTCATTCCAATTAATTTAGGGTAATAATTTAAATTCAGCTCTTGAGCCAATCTTGCAAATGATTGATCAAAAATGAATTCTCCATAGCTATGATTTTTTAAAAAAAGTGGAGCAATTCCTAATATCTCTTCATTTTTAAAAGCAACAAAATATAGTGGCTGCCAACCAGTTGCTCTTGAAACACTATTTGATATCTCAAGGTTTTTAATCCAAGTCCATTCATAAAATGGATTATTAATTTCATTTGCTAATTCATTCCATAACTCCTTGGAGATTTCCTTAATTGACAATTTGATTTCAACTTTATGTATTTTTTGGTTCATTTAGTATTGAATCAATTTTAAATTTTTTTGTAATGAATATGGATTTCGTTATTCATTAAATTTTTAATTGATTTTATTTCCCATAGTCTTTCGAGATTAAAAATCGCATTTGTTTGTTCTGGAGGGATCCACGTATATCTACCTCCAATAATTCGTGGAATGATTGTAATTTTTATATCAGTTATTAGATCCTCTTTTATAAATGAATTTATAAGTTTTGCACCTCCTAAAAGAGCTAAATAATTTATCCCTTGTTTTTTGAGTAAAATTAAAGTTTTTTTCCATGAATCTTCGAAAAAGAGTTCTTTCTCGAATTCATTATTCGACGAATTATCGTCTTTACTTGAGCTTATTAGCCATCTTCTAATTGGTTGACGAAAGTATTTCCAATTACTGTTAAATTTTTTGCTATTTGAAGCAACTATAGAAATTGGTTGGCTTTTTGATATATTCACTTCTTCATTATCAGTAAGATTTTTAACTAAGTAAGTTGATTGATGAGCTCTTAAAGTACCTAAACCAAAAATGGTGGCGTCAACCATTGATAAGTTTTGATTTAATATTTTTTTATCTTCATCGCTTCCAAGATGCGATTCCCCACCTTCAGGAAATGCAATTCTCCCATCAAGACTTGATGCTATAACAATTATTACTCTTGGGATACTCAAGTTTGCGTGACTAAACTATTTTCAAATTTCAACTTCAACGAATTGGTTAACTTTTGATCAACATAAATTTCTGCAGCATTATTTGGACTCTCCTGGAGTCTTATTTTGTGTAATGTTGCACCAAGTTGATGTATTGGTTTTTTAAGAATATCAGAAATATATAAAGCTATATTTTCAGCAGTTGGAACACAATTACGGAAAAATTCGATGTCTTTATTAAGAAATGTATGATCTAGTTGTTCAACAACTAAATCGTTAACTATCTCTTGGAGGGCAGATAAGTCGCAAACCATTCCTGTTCTTTTATCAATGTCTCCTTTTACAGTAATATCTACAAGATAGTTATGACCATGTCCATTAACTCTGGCACATTTCCCATAGATTTTTTTATTTTCATCAAAGGTTATTTCTTCTTTTGCAAGTCTATGAGCGGCTGCAAAATGAGTTTGTACTGTTAAAAATGCTTCCATGTTTTTTCCATAATAATCTGCCCATAAATTTGGGTTTTCATAAAGTCTTAGACTTGTAAGAGGTAAATCATCCTTCAGACGACTCCAAATGACCTTTACTAATGCTTCAGTTGTGGGAAGTATACCCTCTTGATTATTAAGATCAAATTCAGGCCAGACATCATTTAAAAAACGAAAATCTAATTGTCCAGTAACCTTATCTTTAATAGAGTGTTTTACATCAGAGAGATTTAGTACCATTCCATCAGAGTCTAGTTCTCCACCCATTGAAACAATAAGTTCATAATTATGACCGTGACCTGGTGCAAAACTGCACTTTCCAAAAAGAGATAAATTTTCTTCTGGGCTTTTTTCAGGAAGCCAATAACGGTGACTAGAACTAAAGCAGGCACGTCGAGTTATGACGCATTCACGTCCTTTTCCATGAGATGGGTTGGATTGTGTAGAAGTCATACCTGTCTGCGATAATACTATCTTAAGGTTTTAAATACGCTTTTGTCTTTATGGAACAATCCATTATCGAAAAAACACTTCATACTATTAAGGGCAGAAGCATATTTTTAATAGGAATGATGGGTTCTGGTAAATCACAAACTGGTTTGAAGCTGGCTGAATTATTGAAGTGTAAATACATTGATTTAGATTCATTAATAGAGAAGTTGGCAAAAAAATCTATCAATCAAATTTTTAATGATGAGGGAGAAGATAATTTCCGCGAATTAGAAGCAAACTGCCTTAAAGAAACTATCAAAATTCCTTCATTAGTAATCTCGACTGGGGGAGGAATAGTTACCAAATCGGAAAACTGGGGAATCTTAAGACAGGGAATAATTGTTTGGATAGATCTCGACAAAGATATAGCAATTGAAAGATTGAAAAATGAAACTGAAAATAGGCCACTTCTTCAGGGAAAGAATCTAAATGATCTATATGTGAGCATTTTTCAATCTAGAGAAAATTTGTATTCTCAAGCAGATTTAAGAATTCAAGTAAAAACAGAAAATATTGAAGAAGTTGCTATGAAAATAATTCATGCAATTTATAAAGAAATAATCAGTTAATCTGGTTCAATTCTTATTGCAAACCATTTGATAACGTATCCTAATTTTATTTCTAGTTCATAAGTGCTTTCCAATAATTCTTCAAAAAATTCCTGATCAGGATCTTCTATATTTTGATATATTGTTTGTGTTTCTGTCTTACTAAGCCAATTCTTCAGCCATAAAATTGCTTCTTGCTTTGATACAATTTTTTCTTTTGAATCTGGCTCTAATAATACATAATGATCTGATGCTCTTATTAGTGGATTTGACATAATGAAAATTCTTCTTGGATTAATTCTTTGCTTGATTTTTCAAGGAATTTTTTTAGAAAGTTCTTTTGCTCTAGTAGATTCTAATGTACGAGAGTTTTTGGAAAATCGTGTAAATAAATGGCCAGAATTATATTTGCCAAATTTTAAATTATCGGATACTTCTAAGGATTTAATTTATCCTAAATGGTTTGAGGGGAATTGGCTTGTTACTTCTCAAGATATAGTTAATGATTCAGAAAAGCCAGTTATTTATAAAGTAAATTTCTTTAAGAATGATTCAGATTTAATTGTTGGTAATCGTGCAAAAAATTCTGAATCTATTGGAAAAGCAATATTTGGTGAAACCTTAATCAAGGTTGTAAATGATCCTCAATCTATTAATAATCAAATTACTTATTTAAAAGATGATCTTTATATTGATTCAAGAATTACAGGGAGAAATCAGATCCAAGATGATGATATTTTTTTCGCAGATGAGCTAGTTATCCAAACAGCACATAAGCCGGGTGCTTCAAGGATTAATCAGGTAGAGACCATCAGTAAATTTCAAAAATGTTCCGAAGAAATATTGGAAGTTGATGATTCAATCAAACCATCAATTTGTGGAGTTCAATATGTTGCTTCTTATGGTTCAAACGTTGGTGATCCTACTATTCATGCTATAAAAACAAATAAATATAAATTGAAGTTTAAATTTATTGAGAGTTAGCACTAAAAAGAAATTCTTCCAAGTTGTTCCTCCAAATGAAAAGATTTTCTAAATACGGGTTGTTTATGTATTCTTGGCTCCCCTCTCCTGAAAGAATTGGTCCTGCAGACTTTGGAAATTTAAGAAGGGATAATTGAGCAGCAATTGAAATATCTGCAATTGATAAACTTTCTCCAACTAAATATTTCTTGTTTATCAAGGATTTTGATAAAGCTTCCAGTAATTTTTGGAGTTCTAAATTGTCTTTAGAAGACAAAACTACATTAGAAATTTTACTAAGATTTTCAAAAGGTAATTTATCAAAAATACTTTTAACTGAAGAAGGTATTTCATCTGGAAGTAATGCAGTTCTTAGCTGTGGATTTTCTATTGCAGATTTTATTAAAGCTTTTCTACAAGTTGTAGCCATTGTAGTATCTGCCCAGTCTTCAATTAGTTTGCATTGTGCAAATAATATTGGATCCTCCGGAAAAAGTGGATTGTTTTCATTTTTTTTATCTATATATTCGCAAATAGTTGAAGAGTCATTAATAACTTGATCATTACTATCGACTATTACAGGAACTTGTTTTTGACCTGATAATTTAAAGATTTCAAATTGGCCTATTCCAGGTGTTACTTCTTCAACTCGATATTGTAGTTTTTTTGCATGAAGAGCCATTCTTGTTTTTAAACAAAAAGCACTATGCCTAAATTGATATAATGTAATCATGCTGTTTAATGTTTGTTAAAACTTAGCTAAAAAAGTAATCTATTTGTGGAGCTGATGGGCGAATTTTTCTCTAATGTTGCGAGATATCCAAAGTATTTGATATCTATCATTGTTGGGGGACTTGTTGCTTTGCTTGAACCTTTATTCAAGAATAGATCAAATCCACTCACAATAGTAGGTTTGATATCTTCTGTCTTAAGTGCTTTCATAACTGTTTATTTTGTCTTGCAAGCGATGACAAACCCAATAAATTTACAACCATAATGCCAAATAATTACCGTCTTGCAAAAGTCTCTTCTCTTTTGAAGAAAGAAATAACTCTTATTTTGCAGAATGATTTAGAAAATGATCTTATTAGAGATCATTTCGTCAATATTTCTAAGATTGATTTATCAGGTGATTTGCAACACTGTAAAATTTATATAACTTCAACTGCTCAAGAGAAAGTGAGGAAAGAGATTGTTGAAAACTTGAATACTGCTAAAAGCTCTATAAGGCATAGTTTAGGAAAAAGAATAGAGATGAGAAGAGTTCCAGAGATAATTTTTAAAGACGACGTTGTTCTTGATAAAGGATTATCAGTCTTGAAACTTCTCGATGAATTGAAAAATAAAAATCAAAATCATAAAGTTGAGGACAAAGATGCCAAAAGTTGATCTACCCCTTGATCAAAGAAATATAATAATTACTCGATCAAAAGAAGGGATATTGGATATAAAAAAGTTATTTATAAGCAAGGGCGCTAGTGTATTTGATTTACCTGCAATAAGTATTGCTGATCCTGATGATTTGAATCCTCTTGACGATGCATTAAATCAAATAAATGATTTTCATTGGATTATTTTTTCCAGTAGTAATGGGATCAAATTTGTGGATAAAAGACTTAGATACTTTAATAGTTCATTAAAAGAATGTTCTAAAAAAACAAAAATCGCCGTAGTCGGAGAAAAAACCTCAAAAACTCTTGATGATTTTGGGATTAAGGCTGATTTTATACCTCCAGAATTTGTTGCTGAAAGCTTAATTGATAATTTCCCAGTATCTGGTTATGGACTTCGAGTTTTTGTACCAAGAGTTCAAACAGGTGGAAGGGATTTAATTGCAGATCAATTTAGAAAGGCTGGTTCTCGTGTATTTGAGGTTGCTGCATATGAAACTAGATGTCCTGAATCAATTCCGGAAGAAACAATTGATATTATTTCTAATCGAAAAGTCGATGCAATTATTTTCTCAAGCGGTAAAACTGTTGTAAACGCCGCTTTTTTATTAGAAAAAAAACTTGGTAAACAATGGTTAGAATATTTTGATCAAATTAAGTTATTAACTATTGGACCTCAGACAACAAAAATGTGTAACAAGATTTTTGGAAGAGTTGATAGTCAGGCACAAAAATATACTTTTGAAGGACTATTAGATGTAGCAATTAATATTTTTAATTAGAAAAATTTTTTGTATAGTTCTTTTCAACTAAATCTTTGAACCTATCAATATTGGTCTGTAATTCGTTTGTAACCATTTTGCCTAAAATATTTTCTTCCATAAACCGAGCAATCATTTTTGGTAGTTCATAAGTTATGGCTAAATTGACTGTTGTGATTTTATCAGTTTTACTTTCGAAAACTACTGATCCCTCAGTTGGTAAACCTCCTATTGATTTCCATTTAAGTTTGCTTTTTTCAACCCTTTCTGTAATTTGAGCTTTCCATTTAAACCTAAAGCCATTTGCAGCTAAAGTCCATTCTGTTAAATCTGGTAACGTATTAGTTTCTTCGTCAACTGTTTTTACAGATTCAATCCAGCTCATCCAAAGTGACATTGAGTCTAAATCGCTCCATGTGTCCCATACATTTTCAAGAGGCGCATTAACAACTGTTGTTACGTCATGTTTTAGCCAAGTACCCATGAATTAACTTACTGCAAGATTTTTTGCTAATTCGGCTTTCTTCTCTAAAATTGCCGCGGCAGCTAAATGGCCACTCATTGTAGCACCCTCCATAGAGTCTATATAATCTTGTTTTGTATAACTACCAGCCATGAAGAAATTAGATATAGATGTTTTTTGATCGGGTCTGAAAGGTTCCATACCGGGAGCTTCTCTATAGAGTGATTGTGGAATTTGTACCACGTTACTCCAAATCAATTTAAGGTTTTTTGAGGATGGGAATAGACGGCGAACCTCTCTATCAATTTCTTTTGTAATTCTTTCTGTGGATCTTCCCATCCATCTATCGCCAGGAGTTAAAACACATTGGAGAAGCGATCCCATATCTTTTTTTCTATAGTCTGCTGGACTTGCTAGTGCTAAATCAGCAAAACAACTGAAAGAGGCATCAGCAGAGTAAAGAAGGTTATCTAGTCCAATTGGTTCGTTTCCAGTATTTTCTTTTTGTAATTCAGTAACCCAACCGTCATATCTTAATTGGATTGTGGCAACAGCTACAGCTCTAAGTTTTTTTAAGCCCTCAAATTCTTTAAATTTATACCATTCTTTTGGAATTATTTTTTTTATTCCTGGGACATCACAGGCAGCTAGAAATTTATCTGCAAACACTGCCTTAATTCCTTCAGGAGAAGATATTTTTAATTGATTTACTGAATAAGAGGAAGATTCCTTTTCATAAATGATTTCTTCTACCTTATGGTTAAGATGTATTTTTGCTCCTTTGTTTGTGATGTAGTCGACGATAGGTTGAGTTAACCACTTATGTGGGGAACCTTTTAAAAGATTAAGTTTTGAGGCTTCTGTTTTTGAAGCAAACATCATAAATATAGTTAGCATGCATCTTGCTGAAATATCTTTGCAATTAATAAAACCTAATGCATATGCGATAGGATCCCACATTCTTTCTAAACTTTTTTCACTTCCACCATGGTTTAAAAACCATTCTTTAAAACTAATTCTATCTAGATCTCGAATTATTTTCATTGCGCCTTCATAGTCTATCAACCCTCTAACGATTGGACTTGTACCTAAGGCTAAGGCATTTTTGAACTTATCTACCCAAGTAAGTTGTTCGGTGGTAAAAAAAGCTTTAAGTCCGTTAAATGGAGCACCTAAAGGGAATCTGAAGTCTAAAGATTTTAAATTACCACCATTATTGATAAATAGATGAGTATGATCTTTCGGGAGTAAATTGTCTAAAGCTCCCACTTTTTTCATTAATTTAAAAAGATTTGCATAATTGTAAAAAAATACATGTAAACCCATTTCTATGTGGTTGCCATCCTTATCTTCCCAACTTCCTACTTTACCTCCCCAAAATGACCTGCTCTCATAAATTTCTACTTCGTGACCTTCATCAACTAAATTGACTGCTGCTGTAAGACCAGCTAATCCAGAACCAACTATTGCAATTTTCACTTTTTCTTAAAATTATAACAAATCAAGTTTGGATAACGTTTGTTCTATGCATCCTATCGATTAAGTTTTTATATTATAAATAGTAGAAATCCCATTGTTTATGGAAAATGTAGAAGTTAAACAGGAAATTAAAAATTCTGATGATGGTAAAGGTATCTTAATTTCGAATGATGCTATAGAACAAATTTCAAATTTATTGAAGGGCCAAAGTGATAAAAAGGCACTAAGGGTAGGAGTAAGATCAGGCGGTTGTAGTGGAATGAGTTATACAATGGATTTTATAGGAACTGATGAAATAAATCCCGACGATAAAGTTTATGATTATTCATTAAAAGCTGATCAAAGCTTTCAAGTGGTTTGTGATCCCAAAAGTCTTTTATATATTTATGGAATGCAGTTAGATTTTAGTAAGGAATTAATTGGTGGTGGCTTTAATTTTGTAAATCCCAATGCCTCTCAAACTTGCGGTTGTGGAAGCTCTTTTGCAGTCTAATAAATAATGAATAACGAAATTAATCCTATCGAAGAGGATTTTAATGCAGCTTTATCAAGATATAAAGCAGGGCAAGATTTAATTCCAATCGTTCAAGATTTTCAAAAAATAATACAGCAAATTCCAAATCATTTTGCTGCTTGGACTTGTTTATCATGGCTTCAATTACTTTTGAAAAATAATGAAGAAGCTTTGGCAGCTGCCAGACAAGCTGTTCGATTAAATCAGCAAGATCCACAAGCACGAATGAATTTGTCTTTAGCTCTTTTGGCTACCAATAATAAAGGTGTTAGGGATCATATTGAGTTAATAAAAAAA
>CACEFS010000026.1 GCA_902558895.1 uncultured Prochlorococcus sp. | reverse complement strand
CCGAAAATTGATGGTTGTGCTGTTGCTTTGCAATATAGGGATGGAACCTTGGAGAAAGCAATTTCAAGAAAAGGGGCAGACGTTACTAGTAAACTTATTAAAGTCCAAGACATTCCCAATAATCTCCCTTTACGAGGAGTTCTTCAAGTTAGAGGTGAATTATATGCATCCAACCAAAGTCCAAATATCTCCCAGAAAATCGCTTCTGGATTTCTTAGAGCTAAAGAAGGATTTTCTGAAAGTCTTAGCTTCTGCGCATTTCAAATACTTAATTCAACACTTAACCAATATGAGTCCAAAAAGAGTCTTTCAAAGCTTGGCTTCACGATCCCTCAGGATATTTCATGCAACTTTACGAGCCAAGTTGAAGTATTTAGAAAACAATGGCTAGAAGGGAAGCTTTTTAGTAACTATCCAACAGATGGAATAGTAGTAAAAATAAATTCTAGAAAATTACAATTGATTAGAGAAAAATCAAATTTAGATTATCCTTATTGGCAAGTGGCAATAAAATGTTAATGGAATTAATACACCAGATTTTTCCTACTTGGCATATTTACTTGGATATGTTTCTGGTTGGCTTTGCAACTTACGGTTTTCTGAGAATTAAGAAAAAAATAAAAACTAAATAAAGTTTTTAAATCATTCGTGGTCCTTAAGCATGGATTTAAGTTGTTCGCTATCTAATTGTTCAAGATAATTTCTCATTGCCAACCAAGATCTTCTGCTTTCTAACTTTCCACTTTGTTTAAATAAATTTGCGGAAACTTGATCTATCAATTCTTTATGATTCATATTTATATTCTTCATTAAGTTCAATGACAACACCATTAAAAAATTCTGCTAATAATTTTGATGGGTCTTGCATAGATATCTTTTTATCTACTTTTGATAATTTCTTTTTGATTGGATTCAAGTTAGTCATACAGATTCAGGTAATTCAAGTTCTTCAAAAGTCCAACCTTCTAATTGAAGGTCATGCCATTTATCCCAAGCATTATCCAAATACATTTGAGTGGATGATTTAATTGCCATTGGCTCACCAAGATCATTTGCATAATATGTATGAGCAAAAATTCTCATACTATTTCTTGGAGATTTTTTATTCCTCATAAATAAAATTAATCTGCTGCGGTCTGGGCTAAGCAACCAACCACTTGGGGACTCATTACGATAACCGTAAGAAAAATTAGTCCAAACATTAGCTCCTCCTAAAGTCATTACTTAATAATACAGGTGTACTACTAATATAAATATATTAGAAATGGATCGTCAAGTATTTTGGCAAATAAATTATTTACACTGATAGAGAATAAAAACATCCCCGTTATTCCACAAAAAATATACCCACCAAAAGCCTGTTTTAGCAATCATTTTGATAGGTAGCATCGGATCCCCGTCAGTTCTCTGCTGCATCGACCTGAAAAAGCCGAAAAAGACTAAGACCCCAATAATCGGCTTGCACCAAAGGATTTCAGATGTAAAGTGGTAAGGCACCCATAAGCTTTTTCACCTTGGAAAAGCTATAAAACATCTCAAATATCTTTAATTAAAGCTTCTTGTGATCTGTCACTATATATAAAAAGTGAAATTATAACTTACTTTATTTCAATTTATTAATTTGGTAAGGCACACTGGTAAGGCACGCTGGTAAGGCACCCTAATAATAGCAATAAAAAGACCTCTCAAAAACCGTTGATATAACAAGCTTTTAAGAGGTTTACCGGATCCCCGTCAGTTCTCTGCTGCATCGACCTGGAAATGCCAGAAGAGGATTCAAAGTGGGCTTTCGTTTCCGATTACAAGATCGGTTTACTACCGCATCACGACAGTCTCCTCATGTCGAAAGAGAGTCAGATCAGAGCACATAAAGAAGAACTTAACCAAAGATCTAGTAATCTAACTCTAACTTATTTTTTTATGCATTTGGAGATGGCCAAATGTCTCTTACCATAGTTAATAAAATTTGTGCTTCATCATATCTTTCTGAATGCGTTTTACCATTTAATAAAAATGTGATGTGAGCCATTTTTCTTCCCAGAACTTCTCGAGATTTGCCATAACAATGAATATTAGAACCCTCAATTTCAGATAACATTTTAATTCTGGTTTCCATTGAGATTGGGAAATTCTTTTTTAACCCCAGTAGATTTATCATAATTGCACCTTCACAGTTCATTTTAATTTCAGGTGGCATTATCCCAGAAGAAATGCAAACATATTGATCAAACTGACTTGAAGTGCAAGCTTCAATAGAGAAATGAGCTGAGTTATGTGTTCTAGGAGCTATTTCATTAATTAAAAGCCCATTATCTCCATAGAAGAATTCAATAGCTAAAACTCCAACGTAATTAAGTTCATTGACTATTGAAGAGAAAATATTTATTGCAAATAAGTTCAAATCATATTCATTTGTTCCGGGTGCAACAACCCAATCACAAACATGGTTTGATTGGAACGTCTCAACTATTGGAAAGAATCTTATCTTACCGGTCCTATCTCTCGAACCAACAAGAGCCAGTTCTTTTTCATACTCTATCCATTCTTCTATTAACCATTCATTAGAATTATTATCTGTTAAAAAAGAATCTAAATCTTCTTTTGTCTTTATTTTTCTGTTCCCTTTGCCGTCATATCCACCTTTATTTGATTTTGCCATTAGAGGAAAATTCCAATTATTGATTTCCTCATCCGAGAGATTTTTAAAATCTTGAATACTTATCCATTTTGGGCAGGGAATATTCATTCTTTCTATTAATTTTTTTTGAGAAAACCTATCTACTAATGGCTTAATTGCATTAAGGCTTGGAACAAAAATATCTTTATTGTCAATTAAATTTAATTTATCAATTTTTATCCATTCATTTTCAAAAATTATTTTTTCACACTCATTAATTAATGATTTATTACCTCTTATCTTTAAAGGATCAGCTTCTATGACATGATCTGCTTTTAAACCAGCAGGATCATCACAAGATTTTGTTTGCACACATACTTCTAGATTTCTTTTTTTTGCTGCCTCGGTTAACATCAAAGCCAGTTGACCACCTCCAATTATTCCTAGAGAATAATTTTTCTTAATATCGTTTATGTTTTTTTTTAAACTCATAGCATGATTTTATTACCATTTCTAATTCTTAACAACTGAATTTTTAGGGATCTAGAGCTTAGATTTTGCTAATATATAAAGTAGTTAACACCATATATTTATAAATTTTAACTAGGTAATCAATTGTGAATAAGAGAAAAATATTAGTCCCATTAGGTGATAAGTCATACGAAGTAACCCTAGAAGCAGGGATACTGAATAATATCAGCGAAGAACTTTTAAAAATTGGAATAACAAAGAATAGAAAAATACTTGTAATTTCAAATGAAGAAATATCAAATTTTTATGGAGAAAAATTTTTAAATAATTTAAAAGATAATAAATTTCAAGCCAAAATGTTCCTTATCAAGGCTGGAGAATCATATAAAAACTTAAAAACCTTAAGTGAAATATATGATGTAGCATTCGAATTTGGCTTAGATAGAAATTCAATAATTATTGCTCTTGGAGGAGGAATTGTTGGAGATGTAAGTGGTTTTGCAGCTGCGACTTGGCTGAGAGGTATCGAATATATTCAGATTCCGACAACATTATTGTCAATGGTTGATTCATCTGTGGGAGGAAAAACAGGAGTAAATCATCCAAAAGGTAAGAATTTAATTGGAGCTTTCAATCAACCTAAAGCAGTTTTTATTGATCCAGAAACTTTAAAAAGTTTGCCCAAAAGAGAATTTAGTGCAGGCATGGCCGAAGTAATAAAATACGGAGTAATAAGAGATAAAGAACTTTTCGAATACTTAGAAATTGAAAAAAACAAAAATGAACTTATAAATCTCAAAAATGAATATCTAATTAAAATAATTAATAGTTCAATTAAATCAAAATCTCATATTGTTTCTCAAGACGAACATGAAAATGGTGTTAGAGCAATATTGAATTATGGTCATTCTTTTGGTCACGTTATTGAAAATTTATGTGGATACGGCAAATTTCTACATGGTGAGGCAATATCAATTGGTATGCATATTGCAGGGGAAATAGCAATTGAGAAAGGGTTATGGTCTAAAGAAGAATTAGAGAGACAGAAAAATCTTCTAAAGAGTTACGATCTTCCTACCGAGATCCCCAAAATAAATAAAGAAGATGTTTTAACAATACTTATGGGCGATAAAAAAGTTCGTGATTGCAAAATGAGATTTATATTACCGAGAGAAATTGGTGTTGTTGATATATATGATGACGTAGAAAATTCATTATTTTTAAAGTTTTTTTCTTAACGCAAACAGGTTGAATTTATATTCATTTTCCTCTCATTAAACTTTTTAAAAACAAACCACTTAAAATCACCTAAACAAACAGGATCAACGAGTCTAAGTAATGCCTCTCTTCTTAAAAGGGCATTTGATAAATCCTCCTTAAATTCTTTCTGAATCCCATAAAGTCTCTCTGCTAATCCAAGTGCCAACAAAGCCTCTCCTTGTTTAATTATTCCAACATTATCAAATCCAAGAGTTTCAGCATCATTAATTAAAGTTTCTATGCACAAATGAGATGTTAAATCGCAATTTCCAGGAGAATTTAGGACATTATTTACCATTTTTTGATTTTCATAAGAAACTATCGTCCCATCAGAATTCTTATGGTTGTAGTATTTTTTAGCTTCTTTAGCGTAATCAATTATCAATAAAATACCATTATTAATTTTTTGATAAATAGCTTTTAACCATTTTGAGTTATCTATATGCCATTCTGTCGTCCATCCTTCAAGAGCATCTTCAGGTGGGATAGTGATTCCCAACTCACTTTTTGCAAGTTCAAGACTTTTTTCCAATTCACTTGTAATTGGCATATTATCAAAAAATAATTTAAGAGATTTTTTGTCTATAGAAACTGCTTGTCGAATTAATTTTCCATTTAAGAAGGTTATTCTCTCTACTGGCAAAGCATCCAAAACCTCATTTGCTAGAACTATTCCATCTATATTATTTTCCTCTAGTTCATCCAAACCTTTCCATAAAATATCAATACCTAAGTTCAAAAATTCCTCCAATTTATTTTTTTGTTTTTCTACCATCCCTTCATTAGGTTCAATAATTACGAAAGAGACTTCTTCTAAAAAATTCTTGCTGTTTTCTAAAAAATATTTAATTAATCCGCTCATAAAGCTTCCATCTCCAGCTCCAAATTCAGTTACAGATAATTTCTGATTAGATAAAAAACTACTTTTAAACTGAATCAACCAATCTTCTATTTGTTTACCAACCAAGAAAGCAAAATCATCAGATAAAGAGGGTGATGTGACAAAATCTCCTCGAACGCCTAACTCAGCTTTACCGCTGCCGTAATAACCATTAATAGGATCATTTAATGCAAAATTCATAAAGTCATAAAAACTTATAGTCCCTCCCATTTTTATTATTTTTTTTACTAACCAATCTGGATTATTCGCGGGTAAGCTATTCATCGGCGAAAATATAAAGAAACAAAACTTATTTATGCCTTCAAAGATTAACTATTTATTAGGAATATTTCTATCAATATTAGTTTTAATTTCACATAAACCCGTTTTCGCTATAAATAATCCAAATCTTTTACCAGAAGAAAAAACACCCGTAATTGATTTAGCCAAAACATTAAGCCCTAAGCAAAAAAAATCATTAGAAGACAAGCTCAATAATCTTGAAATTGAAAGTGGGTGGAAAATTAAATATTTATCTCAGTTTGAGAGTTCCCCTGGTAGTGCAATAAAGGACTATTGGGATTTAGATGAGACAAGTTTGTTGATAGTTGCTGATCCTAGAGGAGGAAATTTACTGAACTTTAACGTCGGAGAGGCTTATTTTAATTTTATGCCAAGGTTATTTTGGGTTGAACTTCAAACTAGATTTGGTAATCAATATTATGTGAAAGATCACGGTGAGGATGGCGCAGTATTAGATGCAATTAATTCCGTAAAGATTTGCCTTGAAAGAGGAGGATGTCAAGTTGTGCCTGGCCTACCCAAAGAACAATATATATGGACTTTATGTACATCTATTCTTGGAGGTTTAGTAGCAGGTTTTGCATCTGCGCCAAGAAAAGAAGGTCAAGTGATATCAATTGGATTTTTAGCTCTTCTTTCTCCTTTATGGGGAATGTTATTTGGAATTTTTGGCCTGGCACCAATAATATCTAGAACAAATGATTTATTACCATTATTTAAAAATGGTTTAGCTTTTACAGCCGCGGGAATTGCAGGTTATATTTTATCTCAAACGTTATTTTCAAGATATGAAAATCCCAAAAATACTTAAAATATGATCAAAAATATCTAATTCTAAAAAAATTTATCTTCTTCACGAATTTCACCAGACTCTGAATACCATCGGTGAGAAACATGTATTAATTCCTTTTTTTCAAACTCAATCCATGAAAAGTTAATTAGTAATTTCCCATCTTCATCAGTTTTATATCTTGGCACGACAGCAGTATTGAAATAAATTGTCCCTTTGCTATCAATTTTAAACATCTCTCTTAAACCAAGATTTCTTTTAAGCCGATTATGCATATGACCAAAAATAACAAGATCAACTTTTCTTCTTTTTTGTATTTGAGAAATAGCCACTGACAAATCTCTATCTCCCCAATCTAAAGAGGGTAATTTCCAGTCTTTCCCACAAATGCTTTTAGGCTCTGAGCCTAAACCCGAAGGGCCAGCATGAGACATAATTATTAAAGGAATATCTACTATACTCTCTTCTGAACATTTGATAATTTTATTTATTGAATCTTGTTCGGTAATAGGTCCATAAACGCCCTTAACCTCTTTTGAAAGATAATAGCCACCGCCAGAACTACATGGTCTTGCAGATAGTAAATTTATTTGATTATTAAAAACTTTCAAATCCCATGCACAATATTTTCCACCAAGAACACGTATCTGCTTTGAGAGAGTTTCGCCAGTAGAATCCTTCCCTCTATCATGATTTCCTAAAATCACAAAAGTAGGAATTCTGATCTCATTGATTTTTTTAATTATTTTGACACTCCCATCAGAAATATCACCAACAAATAAAACAATATTGGGTTTAATAATCGATAAAACTTTCAAGTCTAATTCAGACCATTGACCATGACAGTCACCAACAATAGCAATTTTTAAATTTGTCAGAATTTTTTCTGTTTAAAGGCATATAATCTATTTAGAGATATTCTAAATCCTGACCAGTATAACTTCTACTGCAAAACAGAAATCAGTTCAAAACGAAGAGGATTTGATTTCTGAAATAAAGGAGCGTTGCAAAAAAGCTAATGCAATTATTCTTGCGCACTATTATCAAGCTCCAGAGATTCAGGAAATTGCAGATTTTATTGGCGATTCTTTAGATCTATCTAGGAAAGCTGCAAATAATGATGCAGATATAATAATTTTTTGCGGTGTGCACTTTATGGCCGAAACCGCAAAAATACTTAGTCCTAATAAAACAGTCCTATTACCAGATATTGACGCAGGATGCTCATTAGCAGACGATTGTCCCTCAGATAAATTTCAAAAGTTCAGGAAAGAAAATCCAGATCACTATGTCGTAAGTTATATAAATTGTACAGCAGAAGTAAAAGCTCAAAGTGATCTGATATGTACAAGCAGTAATGCAGTCTCATTAATTAAAAAGATCCCTCAAGATAAAAAGATTATATTTGCACCAGATCAGAACCTTGGAAGATGGGTACAGAAAAATTCTGGAAGAGATCTTAAATTATGGCCTGGCAGCTGCATTGTTCATGAATCATTTAGTGAAGAAGAACTTCTAAAATTAAAATATCAAAATCCTGGATCAAAAGTCATTGCTCATCCTGAATGTAGTCAAAATTTACTAATTCTCTCAGACTTTATTGGATCAACAAGTAAGCTGCTTGATTTCGTAAGTAAAGATCCATCTAAAACTTACATGGTACTAACTGAACCTGGAATAATACATCAAATGAAAAAGAAAGAACCTAACAAAATTTTTATTGAAGTCCCAGATGTAGAAGGTTGTAAATGTAACGAGTGTCCATATATGAAATTAAATACTTTAGAAAAAATTCTAGATTGTTTGAAAAATAATTCCCCGTCTATCGAACTTGACCCTGAAATAATAAAAAGAGCCTATGTGCCTATAAAGAGAATGCTGGATATGAGTAATTAATTTAATGAAAATACTTCGTCTCCCTTATTAATTTTTAGGAATGCATTAAGGTTTGTAGTGTGAGGCTTAAATTCGCTTATCAGATTCTTTCTATTAATTAAATTTATTAGCTCTATTTCACCAGCTCTATATTGTTTATCTTTTCTAGTTCCAATTTCTCTTTGGAGAATAGGTTTGATATTCATTTTTACTTCTATATCTGGAATAATGCCAGATTTATTTATATCAGTGCCGTTAGGAGTTAAATACTTAGCGACTGTAACAGTTAATCCTGAACCATCAACTAATGTTCTCATAGATTGAACTAGACCTTTACCAAACGTTTTCTTCCCAACTAATTTTCCTCTTTTATTATCTTTTATTGCACCAGAAACTATTTCACTAGCACTAGCAGAACCTTCATTAACCAGGACAACTAGGGGCTTTTTAGTTAGAGCTTGACCGTTTCCTCTTTTTGTTTCTTTTAAACCATCTTTACTTACGGTACTTACTATTACTCCTTTGTTAATGAAATGCCTCGAGATATCAATGCTTGATTCTAATAAACCTCCTGGATTACTTCTCAAGTCAAGAACATATCCTGCGACTTTTTTTGTTTCTAATTCCTTAATAGCATCTTTAGTCTCTTTTGATGCATTTGCATTAAATTGTTTAATTCTCACATAGCCAATTAAAAAACCGTTTTTGGTTTGATTGACTTTACTTGATACAGATTTTAATTCAATTTTTTCTCTTGATAAAATCTTAAAAAAGGATTTAGAACCTCTAAGAATTTCAAGTTTAACTTTAGTACCTCTTTGTCCTCTTATTAATTTCACGGCATCCTCAATATTCATACCTTCTGTAGAAATATCATCTATAGATAATATTTTATCTCTAGCCTTAATTCCAGCATCAAATGCGGGGGTGCCCTCTATGGGAGAAATAATTATTAAATCATCAGATTCTTTATCTTTAACTATTTGGATACCAACTCCAGTTAATTCACCAGAGGTATCGATTCTCATTTGATTAAATTCCTTAGGTTCTAA
>CACEFS010000025.1 GCA_902558895.1 uncultured Prochlorococcus sp. | reverse complement strand
GGTCTTAGCAAAAGAGAATATAAAAGTTGTTAAACAGAAAAATGAATTTAAAGACTGGATAGAAGAATTAAAGGAAGAGATAATAGAAGTTGATCAAGAAATTAATATTAAAGATGAAATAAAAACAGAAAAAGAAAAGAAGAAGCAAGTTTCAAGGAAAAAGTTTGTTGAAGAAATTGGAGCTGGCTTATCTGAAAAAGGAATTTATCTTGATTTTTTTCAAAATATTGCTGCCAAAAATAAATTTGGGTTGAGAGTAAATTATTTACCTGAAGATTTCATTACTCATAATGATATTTATCATGAAGGTAGAAATATAAAAGCAAAATATTTTGGAATTGGAATGTTATTTCAGCGTTTTTTATTATCCCAAGAATCAAAATCTAATATTTATTTCCAAGGCAATGCAGACATTTCTTCTTTTAAACTTTCAAGCAATATTGATTTAACAAAAGAAACCTACACTAATAACAATCTTCAAATTACTTGTAGTGCATGTGGGATTCTAACTATTCAAACTGATCCCGATAAAGTTCACATTATTCCTTCAATTAGCATTGGATATCAATATAAAAATACAACTTATCTTAAAACAAATTTATCGGTGGGTGTGCAATATATAGATCCTGGATCATTAGAAAATTTCACAAATACCGAATACGACCTTCCTTCTTATGTACAAACAAGAGTAGATGAATGGGTTCAGAAAACTCAGAATAAAATTGATAACTATTCAGAGTTTCAACCATCTATAAATATTGGTTTTAGCTATTCGTTCTAAAATTTTTAATTACTAATAAAGTGCATTTAATAATCCAATGCTTGAAATTTCCTTATTAAATTAAAGCTCTTGTATTGACTTTGTCTTATCTTTAAAGTTACTAAAAAGTAATTGAAGGTAAGAAACTTTTCTTAGTTTTATATTACCTTGTAAAGACATACCTACTTTTAAATCCAATTTTTTTCCTCTCTTTAAATTTAGTTTTTGACTATTAAGCTTAATCCTCGCAGGATAAACGAATTGATTCCTTTGTTCGCTTGGATCAGGATCTAAAGCATCGGTGCCAATGCTAGTTATAGTTCCTTCTATTACACCAAAATCTGTTGATGGATATGAATCAATACTAAGTTCAACATCCATTCCCTCTTTTACAAATCCGATATCAGAGCTTGGAATTTCTAAATAAGCAATTAGATCTCCCATAGGAACGATTTTTACAATAGTTTCTGACATCTGTGAAGAATATCCTGATACGATTGGTTTCAAATCGAAAATATAACCATCAACTGGCGAATTAATACTTTTTTTCCCTAAATTAAGATTATTTTCTTCTAATTCTCCTTTCAATTCATTTAAAGAATTTTTTAACTCTTGAATTTGTACTTCTTGAGTTTTACTTTTCGTGGCCCAATCCATTTCATATTGTAGTAAATCTGATTTTAGAGATTTCAATTTTGTCTTTTGATTAAGAAAGTTCAACTCAGATACTGCACCCTTATCAAGTAGAATTTGATATTTATCAGTAATATTCTGATAAATATTAATTTGATCTTTAAGAATTTTTTTATTCTCGTAGTATATTTCTTGAGTTTTTAATATTTGAGAGTTTAATGACTCAATTTGTTCTTTTTTTATTTTTATTGAGTTTTCTAAAGTGGTAGATAAATTGGAATTTGTATCACTTTCAATTCTCATTAAAACTTGATTTTTATCTACAAGATCACCTTCTTTAATTTCTATTTTTTCAATAACTCCTGACATAGGCATTTTAATTTCTTTTACTTTTCCAATTGGAATAATTTTTCCAGGTACGATTATTATTTCATCTGTTTTTCCTATAGCTAGCCATCCGATTCCAAGAAAACTTGTTAAGACAATTATTGAGCTAGCAATTTTAAGGAATCTTTGATCACTATTAATGAATATATCAATATCTTTATCTAAATCTGTTCCTTCAGTTGAATAAAAAGAATTAAATTTATCTTTTAAATTTTTAAAAAATTTATTCAATTATTTTTCCTCATTATTTAAAAGTGAATAATATACTGATTTGTTTTTTAGCAGTAGTTCATGATTTCCTTGTTCAGTCAAATAACCTTTTTCAAAAACAAGAATTTTATCTGCATTTATAACGTTAGATAGTCTATGCGTAATCATTATTATTGTTGAATTCTTAAATTTCTTTAATAGATTTTCAATAAATAGTTGTTCAGTTTCTATATCTAAAGCGCTTGTTGCTTCATCTAAGATAATGATTTTTGGTTTTTTTAATAATGCTCTTACTAATGCAATTCTCTGACGTTGTCCCCCACTTAATGAACTTCCTTTCTCAGAAATTTTTGTATTGTATCCCAGAGGAAGTTCCATTATGAATTCATGGGCACAACATATTTTTGAGGCTTCTACTATTTCTTTATCTGAAAAACCCTCATCACCAAAACTTATATTATCTCTTATCGTTCCAGCGAAAAGTAGAGGATCTTGAGAAACAATTCCTAATTGCCTTCTAATTGAACTTATCTCTACCTTTTGGATATCGTATTTATCAATTAAAACGGAACCCTGATTCGGGACATAAAGCCTAGAAATTAGTTTACAAAATGTACTTTTACCACTTCCACTTTTTCCTACAATTCCAACAAAAGAATTTTTATCAATATGGCAGTTAATTTTATTCAGAGTTTTTTTGGATTCGCCAATAAATTTAAAAGATACATTATTAAATAAAATATCTCCTTCAACAATTGGTAATTGAATTTTTCCTAAATCTTTTGATTCATTTTCTTTTGGCGTATTAACAATATCTCCCAATCTTTCAAAACTTATTTTTATTTCCTGGTATTGCTGCCATATGGTGCTTAACCTTAAAATTGGTTGTGTTACATATCCAGAAATAATTCTAAATGCTATTAGTTGACCAAGTGTAAATTCTCCATTTAATACCATTATTGCCCCATACCATAAAACTATTAATTGAGAAATTTCTTGCAAAGATTGAGTGAGTTGATTTAGTGAAACTGCTGTAATTGTTTTTTGGTAAGTGCTCCTTATAAATTTTGAATAGTATTTCAGCCATTTCCATCTACTTGAGGTTTCTGCATTTTGTGTTTTTACTGTTTGTATACCAGAAAGCACTTCTACTAAATAACTTTGAGTATTTGCGTTATCAATAGCTGCTTTACGATATTGCTTTTTAAAGAGTGGAGATCCATAGTAAGTAATCAAAATCTGTATTGGTATAACACTTAAAGCTATTAATGTAAGTTTGCCGCTATATAAAAATAGTACGAAAATATAAACTAAAGAAAATAATGCATCTAAAAAAGTATTAATCCCTTGACTTGTCAAAAAGTTTCTAATTTTTTCAAGTTCTCCTACCCTATTTGATAATTCACCTATAGATCTTTTGTCATAATATTCGAGCGGTAATCTAAATAAATGATCAATAATTTTAATTCCTAATTTTTGATCAATCCTATTTGTAGTTGCTGAAAGGATAAAAGACTTTATACTCGATAATACTGCTTTAGTAACTGTAATTACTAATAGAGCGAACCCTAAAACTTGAAGTGTGTCTAGACTCCTTTGCGATATAACCTTATCAATTATTACTTGAATTAATAATGGATTCGACAGTACAAATATTTGAACAACTAATCCTGAAAGTAAAATTTGGAATAAAGTATTTTTATATTCTTTTAAAATTGGAATAAACCAACCAATTGAGAATTTGTTTTCTGGAGTTAGGCGATTTTTTGAAATATTTATAATATTAATTTTTTCCTCATATATTTTTTCTAAATCATTTTTATCCAAAGTAATTAATCCCTCTGGAGGGTAAATTAAAGTCAGTTTTTCTCTGTTGGACTTTACTACCAAAGCTAAATCATTTCTATAAATTATTAATGAAGGAGTTTTTACAGTAAGTACTTGCGATATATTAAGTTCTCCGTAAGATACCTCTAAACCTAATCCATAAGCAATTTCCGCATAATTTATAAAAGCATATTTCTTTTTATTTTTATCAAGAAACTCTAAATAATTATTTATTGGATCAACTCGATAATTAATATCAATTAATTTGCTTAAAATCCTAAAACATTCAAGAACATTATCTTTCTTATTCAAAATATTTTTTTTTATTTTTATATCTTCATTAGAGAACCAATCATTGATTCATCAGGAAAACTTACTGTTTTTTTACCCTTAGCTAATAAGGATGCATTTATTCCTGCAAGCAAGCCTCCTGCAGCTGCAGCAGCATAGCCTTCCGTCCCCGTTATCTGTCCCGCTGCAAAAAGGTTTTCTCTTTTCATAAATTGCAATGTCGGTAAAAGTAATTTTGGAGATTCTAAAAAAGTATTTCTATGCATTACTCCAAAACGTACAAACTCAGCCTTTTCTAAACCAGGAATCATCCTAAATATTCTTTTTTGCTCAGACCATTTGAGGTTAGTTTGAAAACCTACCATATTTAGTAATTTCCCTTCTAAATCTTCTTTCCTTAATTGGACAACTGCATGAGGTCGCTTTTTTAATCTATTTTCCCTATCAAATAAATCTCCCCATTTTGGATTCCATAAACCAATAGATTTCAATGGTCCGTATCTCATTGTGTCAACACCTCTTCTAGCAATTTCTTCAATTGGTAAGCAAGCTTCAAAGAAATTAGCTGATTCTTTCTCAAAGTCTTTTAAATTAGCTTGTTCTCCTTCTATAAGTTCATTTCTGAAATGGATGTAATCATTCTCACCCATAGGGCAATTTAGATATGCAGGATCTCCTTTGTCGTACCTACTAGCTTTAAATACAATCTCTTGATCAATAGTATCTCCATAAATAATAGGACTAGCGGCATCAAAAAAATGACACGCATCGATACCTGTAAAAGCTTGAATTTTAAAAGACAATTCATCAGCAGTTAATGGACCAGTTGCGAGGATCGTTATATTTTCTTTGCTTGGGAGATCTAATTGTTCAAATCTCTTAATTTCAATTAAAGGATGATTAGACAATGCTTCTGTCAAAGCGATACTAAATTTAGATCTATCAACCGCCAAAGCGCCTCCAGCTGGAACAGCAAATTTGTCTGCTGTTTGAACTATTAATGAATTAAAAAATCTAAGTTCTTTATGCAATAAACCCGCAGCTCTATCGGGACTTAAAGCTCCAAAACTATTACTACAAACCAACTCCCCAAACTCACCAGTATGATGAGCTGGAGTTGATTTGACAGGTCTCATTTCAATTAATTTGACTGCCATGCCGGAATTTGCCAATTGCCATGCCGCTTCAGACCCTGCAAGACCAGCTCCAATAACTACTACTTCTTTATCTATCAAATTGGATTAATCCTTGCCCAAAAAGTCTCTATTGAATTGCTCTCTTGCTGGTTTTTGTATATTAAACACAACCCAAGCTAAAGCAGCGATAATGGGGGCAAAAACTACGATTGTTCTGAGCATTTTAGAAATTCGATTATTTATTAGATTATTTTAACTTTTAACTGTAAATTTAGAGAGAAATTTTAATTTTTTATCTCATAAGTTAAGAATTGTTTTTCTATTGTTCAACTTGAGATAAAAAGTTGTTTTTTTTACCTTAAAAAGGGATAATTTCATATGTACTCGATTTTACAAAATGGGTCGCTAGCTCAGCGGTAGAGCATCCGGCTTTTAACCGGCTGGTCCTGAGTTCGAATCTCAGGCGACCCACATTCTCATTAATTGAATTCATTGATAATAAATAAATCAATTTAAACTTAGCTTTAAAAAAACTATTATTAACAAATTACTAAAATATTAGTAACCCATTAATAACAATACCAATTGTATTCTGGAGGTGAATTTTAAGAACAATTAAAAAATAATTAACACAGCGGTGTTTTATCCACAGAGAGCAAAATATACCCACAAATCATCCTTCAGAAAAAGGCCGAACATATGTATCAAATATGAAACATTTTTGTAACGACTAAGGAAGTAGTAAGAAAAGAAGTAAATATTCATTTATTTCGGACAATTTACTTTACAAAGCTTTACATTTCCTGTTACAATGATTTACATAATTTACTTTTTTATCATGACTCCTGAAGCAGAACGTTTTAATGGTTGGGCAGCAATGTTAGGTTTTGTAGCAGCTGTAGGTGCCTACGTAACAACTGGTCAAATCATTCCTGGTTGGTTTTAAATTTTAGAATTAAGTATTCTTCTTCTGAAAACCGTTTAAGTTTTTTTTCTTAAGCTACAATTTCAACGACCAAATAGCTTTTAACTCTTCTTCTTTCTAAATGAACTGGAGAATTGTTAAAGCTTTTTTTTTTGGACTTTCTCAAAATTTATTATTACCAATAACTACTAGTTTATTTACGAAAAGAACCAACGGTGTTTGGACAAAGACTATTTTTATTGGCTGTTATGATAAATTACCGGTTATTCAATTAGATTTGCTAGTCAATTTTTAACCTATAAGTTAAATAAATTATTAGACTAATTATTGACATATTTAATATAATAAAATTTATTTTTACAAAAGATACATTATTAAGTTTATTTATTGTTTTTTTCTATATTGTCTAGACATGTTGAGCACAAAAGATGACCTTTTTTTTTCCAAAATGTCTTTTTAGATCTTTCTATATCCTTTTTACAAATTAGGCATTTAAATATCGGAGTCATTAAAATTTCTTCTCTATTTGGTAATCTAATCAAATTTTAAAGTTTCATCTTCTCAGAAAAAAGAGGCCCACCCAATAGGCAGGCCTCTTTTTAATTAAAAAGTTAATTTAAAATAACTTAAATAAACTTAGAAGCTAAAGCCAGTTGTAACAACCATTCCGAACTCGTCATCAGCAGCGTCTTCAATTATGAATACACCTGGTGTGATTGTCATGCCATCATTTACAGCATATGAATATGCAGCTTCATACATGTAGTTGTCTTCATGATCATCAGCTAATTCTTGAGTTGATAGACCAACACTTAATGATCCAGGGCCAACTTCTGTTGTAAGACCTAAGAAAAGGCTAGTAGCATCATCATCATCAAATTCGTATCCAGCACTTATTGAATAAGCCGCGTCAGGTGTGTATGCAGCTTGGGCACTAAAAAATGACGTGTCTCCAGCAGCTTCATCATTATCTGTGTAAGCAAGTGAAAATCCCCAAGTATCAGCTGTATAAGCAGCTTCTAAACCAATAGTACTTTCATCTTCATCAGATAAAATACCTGTGTCTTCAGTGGCAAAACCGATTCCACCAGCGGCTGTAAATCCATTACCGAAGTCATAAGATAAAGCTACTGCTGAATCAGCCTCTCCACCAACACTTGATGTACCACAATCACTAATAACGTCTGTAAATGCACTGTAAGCACAAGCGCCAGTGTTAAGATCATCAACTCCAACACCGTCTCCAGCGATTACTGTGAAACCACCAAGTGGGAAAGTATAGGAAATACCATCAAGGACTAACATATCATCGTCAGTTCCGTCTCCACCCATAGCATCGTCAACAGCTGTTGCATCAGCATTACCACCGATGATAGCTACGTCAAGTGAATCTTCACCAGTGAATGTTGTTCTCAAATCTAGAGCGAAATCATAAGTGAAAGTTGTTACTCCGTCATCAGCACCTTGATCAACGGAACCTACGTAGAATGTAGATCCGAATGATGCTGTTGTTGTTGTTGAAAAAGAGTCAGCTGAAGTATCTACTGAAGTCTCTACTAGACCTTCACCACCAGCTATTAAGGAACTCTCTGCTAGTGCATCAGTATTAAAGAAGTTAGCAAACTTAATACTTTCAACGTCAGAATAGTTTGAAATTTCATTGAGATTCACCTCATTTGCGTTAGCAGAAATAGGAGTTAAAAGACCTAAAGCTGCTGGAGCTACCAGCAAACGCTGAAAAAGCTTCATTTTTTGTCCTCACACAGGAATACTGTTTTATAATAGTGCTTTATTTTATTTTTGGTAGTAGTAAATAGACAAAAAAAAAACAGTCATAAAAAAAAGACCTGCACATAGGCAGGTCTTTTTATTAATTAAAAAGTTAATTTAAAATTATTTAAATAATTTAAATAAACTTAGAAGCTAAAGCTTGTTGTAACAACCATTCCAAACTCGTCATCAGCAGCGTCTTCAATTATGAATACACCTGGTGTGACTGTCATGCCATCATTTACAGCATATGAATATGCAGCCTCATACATGTAGTTGTCTTCATGATCATCAGCTAATTCTTGAGTTGATAGACCAACACTTAATGATCCAGGACCAACTTCAGTTGTAACGCCTAAGAAAAGGCTAGAAGCATCATCATCATCAAATTCGTATCCAGCACTTACTGAATAAGGTGCGTCAGGTGTGTATGCAGCTTGGATGCTATAGAATGTTGTGTCTCCAGCAGCTTCATCATTATCTGTGTAAGCGAATGAAATACCATAAGTATCAGCTGTATAAGCAGCTTCTAAACCAATAGTACTTTCATCTTCATCAGATAAAATACCTGTGTCTTCAGTGGCAAAACCGATTCCACCAGCGGCTGTAAATCCATTACCGAAGTCATAAGATAAAGCTACTGCTGAATCAGCCTCTCCACCAACACTTGATGTACCACAATCACTAATAACGTCTGTAAATGCACTGTAAGCACAAGCGCCAGTGTTAAGATCATCAACTCCAACACCGTCTCCAGCGATTACTGTGAAACCACCAAGTGGGAAAGTATAGGAAATACCATCAAGGACTAACATATCATCGTCAGTTCCGTCTCCACCCATAGCATCGTCAACAGCTGTTGCATCAGCATTACCACCGATGATAGCTACGTCAAGTGAATCTTCACCAGTGAATGTTGTTCTCAAATCTAGAGCGAAATCATAAGTGAAAGTTGTTACTCCGTCATCAGCACCTTCATCAACAGAACCTACGTAGAATGTAGATCCAAATGATGCTGTTGTTGTTTCAGAGAATGAACCAGCTTCAAGGTTGTTGAATCTAGCTTCTAGACCGTCTAAACGGCTATTTGTAACTGCAATTTCTTCAGCAGCGTTGAAGTCATTAATAGTAACTTCATTTGCAGTAGCAGACATAGGAGCAAGTAAGCCTAATGTCGCTGGTGCTACTAGCAAGCTTTTAAAAAGCTTCATAAATTTCCTCACACGAAATTTAAAGTACACCTCAAGATAGTGTATATGCGCATACAAAATCAAGTAGCAAGCGCTACATTTTTGTAATTTTTGTGCCAGTTCTTTAATCTATACAATACATTCCTTCGTCAAATCTAAGATTTATTTAAGAAATTTTATTAAGACTATATCTTTGTTTTGTAGATATCTGAACCAAAATTATAGTACTACAATTTATAAAATCTCCCTGAAGAGGGTTTAAAAGAGATTTATTCAGATCTTCTAGCTATTTTAAAAACAACCTCTTTAGTTTTGTATTTCTTTTTTCTATTACCGCTTGATGTATCCACGTACTTGGAATAATTCAAGATCCTGAAGTTTTTAGGGAACTAATCACCAGAATGTCTTCAAATCAAGTAATAAGAAATTGTGAGGCGATAATCTCAATAGAGGCAAGGGGTTTTATTTTTGGCTCAGCAATTTCACTTCATGCATCGAAACCAATGATAGTTGCGAGAAAGCCTGGGAAACTACCCGGGGAACTAATTCAAGAAAACTATTGTTTGGAATATGGAAAAGATTCTTTATCAATACAAAAGGATGCACTTAAAAAGTTTAAAACTTACGCGATAGTCGATGATCTATTAGCTACTGGTGGAACAGTTGATTGTGTAGCTAAATTAATCAAGAAAAAAGGGAAAAATATATCTGGGTTAGTAACTGTTGTTGAATTATTAGATCTTTGTGGGAGATCAAAATTTGATTTTGCGGTTGAGTCTATAATTTCTATTTAGTAAGTAAAATAAACTGTTAGAAATACTCGTAATTAATTAAGAATTACTATAATTTCTTAAATATAATTATATGCTTGTTTATATCAATCCAATCGAGCCAGCTGTGAATCCTACTACTA
>CACEFS010000024.1 GCA_902558895.1 uncultured Prochlorococcus sp. | reverse complement strand
CCAGTTGCTGCATCAGAAACTTTAAGCCCATACCTTCCTACTCATTCTTTAATGGATAATAATTTATCTAATAGTTTTAATTTCGTATCTTCTGCCAAGCATGGGAGTGCAAGTATTCTTCCTATAAGTTGGATGTATATAAAAATGGCAGGTCTTAGTGGGTTAAGGAAAGCAACTTCGCACGCTATTTTATCTGCAAATTATATTGCGCATTCCTTGAGACATAAATTCAAGATTCTTTATAAAGGAAAAAATGATTTTGTCGCACATGAATGTATTTTAGATTTTAGAGATTTAAAATCCAAAACTGGATTGAGTGTCAATGATTTAGCTAAACGATTAATTGATTATAGTTTTCATGCCCCAACTATTAGTTGGCCTGTTCCAGAAACCATAATGATAGAGCCTACTGAAAGTGAAAGTTTGGCAGAAGTTGATAGATTTTGTGAGGCTATGCTATTGATTGGAGAAGAAATCAGTGAAATAGAAAATAATTATGAATTAAAAAATAATAATGTAATAAGCAATGCTCCCCATACGCTGAAAGAGTTAATTGCTGATAATTGGCAATATCCTTATTCAAAAGAAAAGGCTTCTTTCCCTTATAAAACTCCAACAACTATTAAGTTTTGGTCTTCAGTTTCTAGGATCAATAATGCATATGGCGATCGCAATTTAATTTGTTCTTGCAATGTAAATCAAGATGAGACTTTAGAAGAAAAAAAATGTGCTTAAAGGACTAGCGTCCCTGTATTTACTTAGTTATTATCAATATGAATAAAAATTTAATATTTTCTTATAGAATTTATTTAAATTTTTTTATTAAAATATTCGAGCATCAAATTTTTTGGGGTATTTGAAGCTATGACCAAAGATTTTAAATCTGGTAATGTTAAGCACCTGCTAGGTAGAAATGTTGACATACCAAATTTTGTTAATAATTTGTCAGGAGATAACTCAAACATTTGTTCCATTGAGGGAACTAATGTTATTAGAGTGCCTTTTGGTAAAAAGTTCTCAAAGAAAAAAAGGCCTGAAAAGAATCAAAATATCGCTACTCTAATACTTCCTCTAAGTTCGTATAGTAGTCCTACACCTCCACACGTTGCATAATAATTTAGATCAAATTTAATCTATTTCTTTGAGCGTATCTGAATAATAATTTTGCAGTTGTAATGTTGCTTGATTCCAATCCCATTTTTCTGCTTCGTTTCGTGCCTCTTTCCTCATAACTTCTCTTTTATCTTCATTCTCTAGAATTTTTTTTGTTGCTTCAATCAAACTTTGTACCCCATTATCTTTTTCATCTGGATCATATAAACAACCATTAATCCCATCGCTAATTATATCTGGAATTCCCCCCTTGTTGGCTCCGATAACTGGACATCCTGCGGCCATCGCTTCGAGTAAAACTAAACCAAGTGTTTCTGTACTTGAGGGAAATAAAAATATATCTCCAGAGGCATAGGCGCTAGCAAGTTCATCACCAGATAAATATCCTATGAAATTAGTCTTGGTATTTTCGAAGATTTTTTCAAGCTGGTTTCTATATGGTCCGTCACCTACAAGTGCTAGACAAGCATTCGGGATACTTTCTAAGACTGGTTTAATTCTTTCAATTTGTTTTTCTGCTGATAATCGTCCTACATAAATCAATAAATAATTAGCATCTTTAAATTTTCCAAATAATTTATCTCTCATTTTCTCATTTCTTAAATCTGGTCTGAAACTGTAAGTATCTACTCCTCTTTGCCAAAGAGCGGTCCTTTGAATACCTTTATCTTTTAATTCATTGACCATAGCGGTGGAAGTACACAAATTTAACAATGCTTGATTATGAGCTGCTTTAAGTAATTCCCACAAAAGTGGCTCTAGCATACCCATACCGTAATGTTCTAGATATTTCGGAAGATGAGTATGGTAGCTAGCAATTAAAGGAATATTATTAGTTTTCGCCAACCATATGCCACCTAAGCCAAGTACAGCTGGATTAACAACATGTATCAGATCTGGGTTAAATTTTTCTAACTTATCTGAGACTGCAGGACCTGGTAACCCAAGCTTCAACTCTGGGTATAAGGGTAATGGCATTGCAGCAACTCCCACTACAGTTGCTCCCATATATGATTCTGGACACCCCTCTGGACAAAAAATTATAACTTCATCACCATTTTTTATTAAAAATTCAATTGTTTTAGTCAGTCTTGTGACTATGCCGTCAACTTTAGGTAAAAAAGTTTCAGTAAACAATGCAATTTTCACTTTATTAAGGTAACTATTTCAAAAATTTTAATTAGTTTTTATAGCCTCAGCTTGTTTTTTTGTCCAGGATGAAACACAAGGTATGCGATTAAGATCACATCTATTGGAATATTTTTTAGCAACTTCAACAACTTCTTCTAATAAGCCATTATCAAGAGTAGTTGGGTTTAAACCTAATTCTATAAAGCATTTATTATCAACAATTAGATCATTTTCTACTGCTTCATTCCTTGGATTTGGTAAATAATTGATATCAGCTCCAGTTAGAGAAGCAACTTTTTTAGCTAGTTCTCCAACTTGATGACTCTCAGTCATTTGATTAAAGATTTTGACTCTTTCTCCAGATTGTGGAGGATTTTCAAGAGCAAGTTGTACGCATTTTACAGAGTCTTTTATATGTATAAATGCTCTTGTTTGACCTCCTGTCCCATGAACACTTAATGGATATCCAATTGCAGCTTGCATTAGAAATCTGTTTAAAACAGTTCCATAATCTCCGTCATAGTCAAATCGGTTTGTCAATCTAGGATCTTTTAAAGTTGCTTCTGTATTTGTTCCCCAAACAATGCCTTGATGTAGATCAGTGATCCTTACAAGATCATTTTTGTTGTAGTAAAGAAATAATAATTGATCTAAAGTTTTAGTCATATGGTAGACACTACCTGGGCTTGCAGGGTGTAATATTTCTTCTTCAAAGCGGCTACCATCAGGTTGTGGAACTTCAACTTTTAGATAACCTTCTGGAATTGTTGCACCTCTATGTGATCCATATCCGTAGACTCCCATTGTTCCTAAATGAACAACATGAATATCTAAATTACTCTCTACTATCGCAGCAAGTAGGTTGTGGGTGCCATTAACATTATTATCTACTGTATATCTTTTGGTAAAACTCGATTTCATCGAGTATGGAGCTGCTCTTTGTTCTGCAAAATGGATTACGGAATCTGGTTTTTCATCAATGAGTAAATTGAGTAATTTTTGATATTGCTTAGAGATATCCATGTTAAGAAATCTCATAGGCTTGCCTCCAGTCTCTTCCCATGCAGAAAGTCGTTCTGTTATAGAAGCAATTGGAGTTAAAGATTCTACCTCTAGATCAATATCAATTTTTCTACGACTTAAATTGTCGACAATAATTACATCATGATTTTGCTCTGCTAAATTCACCGCACAAGGCCAACCGCAAAAACCATCTCCACCTAGAACAATAACTTTCACTCAGAACTCCAGAATTAAAAGATTCATAATATATTTATTAAATTACTACAGCGTGCTTCCACTTTGCGAAAAAACATTGTAAATAGTTTCAAATCTTCTTCCTTAATACGATAAATAAAAGCAAATAATAAATTTTTACTTTCTTTTTAAACTTTTCTCAATTTAGAGAATTAGATAGATATATTTTTTTCCGGCGAACTTGCTACTGCAAAGTCTTGTTTTTTAATTCTTCCTGCCAGAAAAGCTTGTCTGCCAGCTTTCACACTATAATTTATCGCTTGAGCCATTAGAGGAGGATTTGCAGCATGTGCTATTGCACTATTGATTAAAACACCATCAGCTCCAATTTCCATAGCTTGAGACGCTTCACTAGGTACCCCAATTCCTGCGTCAATTATTACTGGCACTTTTGCATTTTCAATAATAATCCTTATATTTGATAAATTTAACAAACCTTGCCCGGAGCCTATGGGCGAGCCCAATGGCATTACAGTTGCACAACCTATCTCTTCTAGTCTTTTTGCAAGAATAGGATCTGCATTGATATAAGGTAGTACAGCGAAACCCTTTTTTATTAAAATTTCGGCTGCTTTAAGAGTTTCTATTGGATCTGGTAGCAAATACTTTTTGTCAGGAATAACTTCTAACTTCACAAAATTATTTTCTTCTTGACCAGATAATTTTGCAAGTTCTCTACCTAAAATTGCTATTCTGACTGCCTCATCGGAATTAACACAACCAGCTGTATTAGGAAGCATCCAGTATTTTTCCCAGTTGATCTTTTCGAGTAAATTTTCTCCGGTCTGATCATTTTTAATTCTTCTAACAGCGACGGTTATAATTTCCGTTTCAGAATTTGACAAACTTTCCACCATATCTTGAGTAGATTTGTATTTGCCAGTACCAACCATTAATCTACTGGAAAATTGTTTTCCACCAATTAGTAAAGAAGAATAATTTTCCATATTTAGAATCCCTTATCTTTAATACCTTCATAAGGTTTATAATTGTTTCTTTTTTCTAACTCCTTACTTTTTTTAATTGCTGTTTTGTTTTTTGGATCTATCACCAAAACCTTTTGATAAGTTTCATATGCCAAGTCGTACTCAAGTAAACGCTGTTGTGCTGATGCGAGGTTATTTAGGGCTATAGGATATTCTGGAAGTGATTTTATTGCAGATTTATAGTGTTTAATTGCTTTCTTAAATTCATTTTGAGCAGCGTAGGAAAATCCTAAAGCATTATTTATTATCGCTTTGGCTTCATCAGGTTCATTTTCATAATTTTCAATTGCTTTTAAAAAAGTTTTAGTAGCTTCAGAATATAATCTTTTTTTTATCTGAATAGACCCAAATTCATATAATTCTGTAGCTTGAGTGAGAGAATCTAAACCTTTCTGCTCGAATTTTACTAAATTTAATTCTTCACTTCTTGTTTTTAGAAATTGTCTGAATACAAAAATAGAAATTATTATTAATACAACAAAAAGAATTATTAAATAAGATTGTAAGGAAGATATTTCCATTATTTATAACTAGTTTTCTAGATTATATTCTTTTTTCTACTTACTAACGGAAGAAACAATTTTTTCAAAACACTTAGGATCGTTTAAGGCTAATTGAGCAAGCATTTTTCTGTTAATGATAATTTCTGAATTTTTCAGGCCATTTATTAACTTGCTATAGTTTGTACCATTGATCCTCGCAGATGCGTTAATTCTAGAGATCCAAAGTCTTCTAAAATCTCTTTTTCTTCTTCTTCTATCCCTATAAGCATTACAAAGAGCTTTCATCACTCTTTGGTTTGCAGTTCTGAAAAGATTTTTGTTGCCGCCTCTAAAACCTTTTGCAAGATTTAAGATTTTGTTTCTTCTTTTTCTGGCTATGTTGCCTCTTTTTACGCGTGCCATGAATATCTAATAAAAATTGGTTAAAGATTTATGCGTATGGAATCATTAATTTTACATTATCAGCATCTCTTTCATCAACTACGGCTTTTGTTGATAGATGTCTTTTTAATTTTGAGCTTTTATGATCAAGTAAATGATTATGGAAAGCTCTTCTTCTCATGAATTTACCCGTCGCAGTAGCTTTAAATCTTTTGGCAGCTGATTTACGAGTTTTTAGTTTAGACATTTAAGTCAAATGTGTTTAATTAGGATAATCTAAACCTTTATACGCATTGGTGCAAATTAAAGTTTTTAATTGATAAGGAAAGTTCTAATTTATGAAACTTAAATTTGCCTTTTTGAACTTATTGTTCGGCTGTATTTCTCTTTTAATAATAAACACTAAATTGATTTCAAATGCAAAAGGAGAAGAATTGCTAAAGGTTGAACTCCATAATGAAATTAAAAAAGGAAAATTTTTAATTGGTTTAAAGCAATATTTAGGCGGGGAGAATGATAGTTTTTCGGAGAAAAAGAATATAAACTTTACAACTAATAAAGGTTTTTTAAACTTGATATCGTCCAACGGTATTAAACATAAATCGAAACAGATAAATATTACCTGGGCGGATATTCCTGTCAAAAATCCAAAAACAATTGAAAGAATTGTTTTTGGTCCTTTTGCTAGCTATGAATCGGCAAAAAAACAATCAGAGAAACTAAGAGATAAAGGATTTGAGACCACTGTTGCCTACCCTAAAAATTGGGAAGTATGGATTCCATTTCAAGATGATCTGTCAGAGTTTGAATTAAAAAATAAGATTTTCAGAAAAATAAAAAATTTTCAAATTACTCCTGTGCTTAGAAATGACTACAGTATTATGAAACTTGAAGGTCCTATATATATTTATTCTGAAGAGGAAATAAAAATAAATGGTTTTAATTTTGGCAAAAATTTTTATTTAATAAAGGATTTATATGGAACTTGGACCTTAGTGCAAAAAATTGAATTTGATGACTATTTGGCAGGTGTTTTGCCATATGAAATTGGACCGAATTCTCCTTTAGAAGCACTCAAGGCTCAAGCAGTTATTGCAAGAACTTGGGGCATATTTAATTCTGATAGATTTAATATGGATAAATATCATTTATGTATAAGCACTCAATGCCAAGTTTATAAGCCTTCTGAAATTTCATATAAAAACGTACAAAAAGCCATAGACGAAACTTCAAATTTAGTTCTCACTTATGAAAATCAACCAATAAATGCTTTTTACCATGGTTCTAATGGCGGAGTATCTGCTTCTGCAGGCGAGTCTTGGCAAATTCAAGATTATTCTTATTTTAATTCAATCATTGATGGTTCTAAATCATTAAAAAAAATTTTTAAACTTCCAATTACAAATGAATCTTATTTAAATAATTTTTTAGATTTTGATAAAGAACAGTTTTACGGGAGTAATCATTCTCTTTTTCGATGGAATAAGAAAATTTCTAGTCTTGAAATTAAAGAGAAGTTAATTAAAAACAAACTTATAAATATAAATGAAGATGTTTTGGATTTAAATTCTATTGAACGTGGGTCTAGTGGCAGAGTGACAAAATTGGAAATACAAACGGACAAGGGTAATAAATCTATTGTTCTTGTTAAAGATGATATTCGACGGGTATTAAATTTTATACCTAGTAATTTGTTTACTATTAATAAATTAAATGATGATTTATGGCTTTTGAGAGGAGGAGGCTTCGGTCATGGTGTAGGTTTATCTCAGTCAGGAGCAATTGAAATGGCTAAATTAGGATTTTCTTATGAACAAATATTGAATCATTACTATCGAAATGTAAAACTAAAAAAATTTGAGATATTGTCTCAATGAAAGTTAAGTAACTAAAAATTTACTTTTATGAGTAAGGGTTTTTATAAAAATCGAAGATTGAAGTCGTTTATATTTCTTAGTGCTTGTTTTTTAGTAGCTTTTATTCCTCATACTAACAATATCGAAATTTTGTTTTACATAATATTGACTCTTTCTTTTGTGATTGTTTTTTACGGTTTAATAGTTATTTCTAGAAATTTCAAAAGGAACAACGTTTTAAATACTGTAAGCAGAAGAATTAGCAATAAAGATTTACCTGTGCTTGATATTTTAGTCGCAGCTAGAGATGAAGAGAATGTCATAGCAAGATTAGTTGAAAGATTATTTTGTTTAGATTATCCAACAAATAAATTAAATATTTACATAATCGATGATGGTAGTTCTGATAAGACGCCTTTAATTTTAGATCGATTATCTAGACAATATAATAAGTTAAAAGTCATAAGTCGTTCTCCAAATGCAGGAGGAGGAAAGTCAGGAGCTTTGAATTATGCCTTGAAATTTACCCATGGTGAATGGTTATTAGTTTTGGATGCTGATGCTGAATTAAAACAAGATTCTTTGATAAGGTTATTTAGTTTTGTAGAAGAGGGTGATTGGTCTGCAGTTCAACTAAGAAAATCAGTAACAAATGTAAGTAAGAATTTTTTAACTTCCTGTCAGTCAATGGAGATGGCTATGGATGCAATCTTTCAATATGGAAGATTATCAGTTGCTGGAGTTTCCGAATTTAGGGGAAATGGTCAATTAATTAAGAAAGAAACATTATTAGCATGTGGTTCTTTTAATGAAGATACAGTTACAGATGATCTTGATTTGAGTTTAAGATTATTATTATCAAAATCTAGAATTGGAATCTTATGGGATCCTCCAGTAATGGAGGAGGCAGTTGAGAATTTAAATGCTTTATTAGCGCAAAGGCAAAGATGGGCAGAGGGGGGGTTGCAAAGATTCTTCGATTATGGAGATCAATTATTTACTAATAAAATTGATTATTTGCAGAAATTTGATTTAACTTACTTTTTCATCTTGCAATATGCATTACCAATCATTTCTATTTTTGATTTAGTTTTTAGTATTGCTTTTTTAGATTCACCAATTTACTGGCCTATTTCATTAACAGCTTTTATGTTATCTGGAATTGCTTTTTGGTACGGTTCTTCTTGTAAAAGTGAAGTACCTGTATTGCAAAAAAGCAATTTTTTGATGGTATTTGTATCTGTTTTTTATTTATCACATTGGTTTTTAGTAATCCCTTGGGTAACTATAAAGATGTCTATTTTTCCCAAAAAGATACTCTGGCGAAAGACTCTTCATACTGGAGTTTAATCTATTCATCAAGGTCTATAATTTCTCCATTAAAAAAATTTGCTAAGTTTTTTGAACTATCATCATAAGTTTCCTCGTTAGATATTTTTGTTGACGAATTAGTTTTTGGTTTTACTTTTTTTATTGGTCGGAAATTATTGACTTCATTTTGAGTTATTTTTGGAGTGTTTGTTGGGTTACTTTTATTTAATTGCTTGGTTGAAAAATTAAGTATTATTCCATCTCCAAATATCTTTTTTACAGTATTTTCAATTATAACTTTTCTGCTCTTTATCATACTTTCCCAGTTTGGAGATAATGCAATTGTGATTTTCTCCGAATCAAAACTTTCAAGTTCGGCTTGTTGTGAAAGTAACATTCTTGTTGATGGTAACTCTACTTTAGAAAGAATTAATTCCCATTTATCTTTTAAATTTGATCCAGGATTATTTTGGTTATTTTCAGAAATATTTTCAATACTTTCTTTTTCAAGAACTTCAAATTTTTCTAATTTTTCGTCTTTTTTTTCGATCAATTCCTTGTGAGTTATCTCTTCTTGGATACTTGATTTTGGAATCTCATCTGAAAAATTTTCTTTATGAATTGGAATGTTTTTTCTACTTTCATGCTTCTCCTCAGTCGTATTATTTTTACTTTCTTGTTTATTTTCAAAATTATTTATTTCTTTATTACTTAAAAGGCCAGTTAAATGTATTTCAAACCAAAGCCTTGGATTATCACTTGTTTTGATTTGATATTCAATATTTCTCAGATTATTATGCCAATTAATTATTGTTGATTTATTTATTGTTTTTGAGATTTTATCCAATTCATCTCGAAATTCATCAGACGTATAATACAGATCTGAATGTTTATTATCTGTAGTGTGCAGTAGTAGATCTCTTGTTATATTCAATAATCCGATAATTATTTGAAGAGGTTCGTTTCCGGCGTCATATAGTTTGTTGCAGGTGATAATTAATGACTCTGGATTATTCCCAACCAATGATTTAATCAGATTTGTTAATTCACTTTCTGATACTTCTCCTAGGAGGTTATGGATATTATTAATTGTTATCCCTTCTGGGAAAAGATTCACTTGTTCAAGTAGGCTTTGTGCATCTCTCATACCTCCATTAGATCTTTTTGCAATCATTTTTAAGGCTTGAACTTCGTACTTAATGGATTCTTTTTCGGCGATTTCTGATAAATGTTGAAAAATATCACTAGGGCTTATTCTTCTAAAATCAAACTTTTGGCATCTACTTTTTATTGTATTTAATACTCTCTCAGGATTTGTCGTCGCAAGGATAAATACAACTCTTGAGGGTGGTTCTTCAATAGTTTTTAGTAATGCATTTGAAGCTGCCGTTGAAAGCATATGACATTCATCAATAACATATACTTTCCATCTCGCTTGGGTAGGTGCAAATCTTGCTCTTTCTATAATTTCTCTTATATTTTCTACTCCTGTATTTGATGCTGCATCAATCTCGATAATATCTAGAGCGCTCCCATCTGCAATTTGCCTACATAATTCACATTTACAACAAGGAGTTACCGTAGGTTGATCGAATGCCTGGCAATTTAGAGATTTTGCAAATATTCTTGCACTTGATGTTTTTCCAGTGCCTCTTGAACCATTAAAAAGATATGCGGGAGCAATTTTTTTTGTTAATAGTGCTTGTTTGAGTGTAATGGATATAAATTTTTGCCCAACCAGTTCGTCTAAGTTGTTTGGTCTATATTTTTGATGAAAAGGCTTATGTATATTTGGCATTTATTTTTCATTAATTAGAAAAATTCTGGATTCATTAAAAAAAATTAAACTCTAATTTTATGCAGACTCTTTAATGATTCTTTTTGATCCTGAAGGTAGTTTAACAATCTTAGATGAGAACAAAGTATCTACCATTTTTTTAGTAATTGTGAATTGTTTTACATTTTCTTCAGAAGGCAAAGTATACATTATGTCAAGCATTAGCTCTTCAATTATTGATCTTAATGCTCTTGCACCTGTTTTTCTTTTATATGCTTCATTTGCTATCGCTTCAACAGAATCAGGCTCAAATGATAATTCAACATTATCCATACTTAGCAAAGTTTTGAATTGCTTTACTAATGCATCTCTTGGTTGGGTCAAAATAGATTCTAAAGTTTCTTTAGTAAGACGATCTAATACAGCACAAACGGGAATTCTTCCAATAAATTCTGGAATTAGGCCATATTTCACTAAGTCATCTAATTCTAAATTTTTCAGAGAATCTCTTGGGTCTACAATTTTTTTTGCATCAACTTTGTTTTGATCTGAGTTGGTTGTAAATCCAATAGAGTGTTTACCCATTCGCTTTTGCACAATATCCTCTAAACCTATAAAAGCTCCCCCGCAAATAAATAATATTTGACTCGTATCAATTTGGATGCAGTCATGATAAGGATGCTTTCTTCCGCCTTGAGGAGGCACATTAGCAATTGTTCCTTCAAGCATTTTTAATAATGCTTGCTGTACTCCTTCACCAGAGACATCTCTAGTAATCGACGGATTCTCGCTTTTTCTTGCAATTTTATCTATTTCATCAATATAAATAATTCCTTTTTGAGCTAGTTCTACATTCATTTCTGATTTCTGTAGAAGTCTTAACAGTATGTTTTCAACATCCTCCCCAACATATCCAGCTTCTGTCAAAGTCGTTGCATCAGCTACTGCAAAAGGAACATCCAGAAACTCTGCTAAAGTTTGCGCCAATAATGTTTTTCCACTTCCAGTAGGGCCGATGAGTAAAATGTTTGATTTTTGTAATTTAGTTGCTTGTGAATCTGTTGAATTGTTATTTTTACTATCTTCTTTAACTTTCCAAGCTAATCGCTTGTAGTGATTGTATACTGCTACTGATAATATTTTTTTTGCAGATTCTTGTCCAACTACTTGATTATCTAGAAAACTTTTAATTTCTAATGGCTTAGGAATTGAGGTTAATTCTAAAGGAACAGATTTTTTTGGATTATCAGTTGGTAATTTCTTTTTTACTTGCGGAGAGTTGTTTGTATTCGTTTGATTATCAAGTAGTTCTTCATCGAGAATTTCATTACAAAGATCTATGCATTCATCACAGATATAAACCCCAGGACCAGCTATTAGCTTTCTTACTTGGTCTTGTGATTTCCCGCAGAATGAACATTTAAGATGGGCGTCGAATTTAGCCATCGATTAA
>CACEFS010000023.1 GCA_902558895.1 uncultured Prochlorococcus sp. | reverse complement strand
TTAGAACAGTTGCTTCTGCAAAATTATTTAAAAATAGCCCGGGGTAGGTTATTGCAAAAAGGATTATAAATTTTTTTTTAAGCAATTTCTTATCTTTAAAGAATTCGATATTTTTAATTATAAAAAGATTTTATTTATAATTTCAAAAATTTGACAAATCCTTAAGGATCAATCCACTTCCCATCATCCTTAATAAGTTGGATTAAAGCATTAACCCCCTCATCTTCAGGTACTCTTTTTATCTCTTCTTTCCTCCTATATAAGGCAATAGTTCCTTTGCCTTTTCCAACATAACCATAATCAGCATCTGCCATTTCTCCTGGCCCATTAACAATACATCCCATTATTGCTATGTCTAGACCCGTCAAATGTGAAGTGGCGTTCCTAACTTTATCTACAACTTCTTCTAAATTGAAAAGGGTTCTCCCACAACTAGGGCAACTGATGTATTCAACCATCGTTTTTCTTAATCCTAAAGATTGCAAAATTGAATAGCAAACTGGTATTTCCTTTTCTGGGGCTTCTGTTAAAGAAACCCTAATGGTATCTCCTAATCCCTCTGCTAAAAGCGTTCCAATTCCAGCAGTGCTTTTAATCCTTCCATAATCACCATCTCCAGCTTCAGTCACTCCTAAATGTAAGGGATAGTTATAGCCTTCAGAGTCAAGCCTATCTGCGATCATTCTGTAAGCTGCCATCATGACGGGGGCCCTGGAAGCTTTCATAGAAATAATTATGTTATGAAAATCAAGCTCATCACAAATTTTGACGAACTCCATCGCAGATTCTGTCATTCCTAATGGAGTATCTCCATAAGTAAAAAGCATCCTCTCAGATAGAGATCCATGATTAACTCCAATTCTTAGAGCCTTGTTTTCAGCCTTTAAAACTTCAACTAAAGGGGTAAATCTTTTAAGTATTGTTTGTTTAATAGTTTCAAATTCCTCATCTGTATATTCAGTTCTTGTAGGGTCTGATTTTTCAAACACAAACAATCCAGGATTGATTCTTACTTTATCAACATGTTTTGCAACCTCCATTGCAATTTTCATACCATTATGGTGAACATCAGCTACCAAGGGGGTATTGATATTATTTTCTAATAATTTTGCTTTAATATCTCCTACTGCTTTTGCATGTGCTAGGGAAGGGACAGTTAATCTTACTATTTCACAACCTACATCATGAAGTCTTTTGATAGCTAAGTAAGAATTTTCGACATCCATAGTATCTTCATTTATCATCGATTGAACTCTTACTGGATAATCACTTCCAATAGCTACATCACCAACCATTACTGTTCTAGTTATCCTTCTCTCAATATGAGTTGAATATCTTTTGGAGAGACTATTAACCTCTTTTGATTGAGTTAATGACATTAAAATTCTTGATATTCAAAAAGGTTTCACTAAATTATACGGCATATAGTTTACCACTTACATTCTCTAAGTCTTTCAAAGTTAAATGGTAAGGTTTATTGATTTCTTTTGAAGGAAATCTCAACAAATAAGATGGATGAAAAATTACCATAATGTCTCTCCCATCTTTTTTAATCCATTGTCCTCTTAAATTACTTATGGGATCTTTAACTTCTAAAATAGTTCTCATAGCAGTTGAACCAGTAAGTAATATAAATTTTGGATCAACTAGCTTTATTTGCTGTAACAACCAAGGTTTATGAATATTAATTTCTCTAGTAGTGGGTTTTCTGTTATTTGGTGGACGACATTTAATTACATTGCAAAAATAAACATCCTCCTTATAGTCAATCCCAACTTTTATCAATAATTCGTTTAATAACTTACCGGATTTACCTACATATGGTTTTCCTTCTAAGTCTTCCTGAGCTCCAGGTGCCTCACCAATTATTAACAAATCTGCAAAAACACTTCCTCTCCCAATAACTAACCTTTTCACTAAAAATAAAACTTTATATATTTTTTATCTTAAGAACTCAAAAAGTGAAAATAAAATAGATTAAGAAAATGAACGAAATTAAACCATTTTGTGATACTTTTATTTATTGTTAATTTATGTATTTGACATTACTAAAAGTCATATTTGAAAAGTTATAAGTCAATGAGTCAAGTTAATTTATCGGAAAGGGCACTTTCAATTGAGCCTTCACTTACATTGCAGATAAGCGCTAAAGCAAATCAATTATCTGCAGAAGGAGTAGATATTTGCAATTTAAGTGCAGGAGAACCTGACTTTAATGCCCCAAAAGAAGTTATAGAAGCTACAAGTAAAGCCATATTTGATGGATTTACAAAGTACGGGCCCGCAGCGGGCAATTTAGATCTCAGAAAAGCAATTGCGAATAAACTTCAAATTAAAAACCACGTAAATTATGAATTTGAAAATGTAATGGTCACAAATGGTGCTAAGCAAGCAATATATAATCTTTTCCAAGTTTTGTTAAATACTGGTGACGAAGTTATTATTCCTTCTCCATACTGGTTAAGTTATCCCCAGATGGTTAGGTTGGCGGGTGGGAAGCCAATCTTTACAAATTCTTCTGCAGAAGATGGATTTAAAATAAATATAAAAGACTTGAAGTCTAAAATCTCTTCAAAAACTAAATTTATAATTATCAATTCTCCTAATAACCCAACTGGAAGAGTTATGTCAAAGGAAGAATTATTGCAAATTGCCGATTTAGTTAGAGAAAATCCCAATATCAATATTCTCTCTGATGAGATTTACGAACTAATCCTTAAAAAAGAATTTAAACACTGCAATTTATCTTCATTAGCAAATGACTTAAGAGATAGGATTTTTATAATAAATGGGTTTGCGAAAGGATGGGCTATGACTGGATGGAGGATAGGTTATTTAATAGGTCCCAAAGATGTAATCAAAGCATCCTCAGCATTACAAAGCCAAAGTACAAGTAATGTTTGCTCTTTTGTTCAAAAAGGTGCGTTAGAGGCTTTAAAAATTAATAATGAGTTTTTCTCAATGATTAATAGCCATTATGATCAAAGAAGAAGACTTCTCTATGAGGGCCTTAATAATATAAATGGGATTTATATTAAAGAACCTAACGGAGCATTTTACGCATTTCCCAAATTACCTAACTCCTCAATTCCTTCTGTTGATTTCTGCAATAAAGTTCTTCAAGATTACGGATTAGTTGTTGTACCTGGAAAAGCTTTTGGGGCTGATCAATGTATAAGAATATCTTGTGCAGCTTCCGAAATTCAAATAAAAGATGGACTAGAAAGGCTTGAAAAGGCAATATCCGAATATTATTAATTAAAATTAGTAATGTTTAATTTAAAAAATTTTCTACTAAGTACATCTCTATTATTTTCTATTTTTTTATCACCTGTATTTTCAAATCCCAAAGTTTTAAAAGTTGGAGCAATACCTGATCAAAACCAAGATGTTTTGGACAAAAGATTTAATTTATTTTCAAAAGAATTATCCAATCAACTTAATGTAGAAGTCAAATACATTCCTGTAATTAATTATGTTGCAGCAGTAACTGGATTTAGGACTAAAGATTTAGATTTAGTTTGGTTTGGCGGTTTATCAGGAGTTCAAGCCAGACTACAAACTCCTAATTCAATTGTTATTGCTCAAAGGGATATCGATAAGGAATTTAAAAGTGTTTTTATAGTAAACAAAAATTTAGAACTTAACCCAATTTCAAACATTAAAGGACTTAAAAAACTAAAAAATTTGAGATTTACTTTTGGCTCTGAAAACTCAACTTCTGGAAGGTTAATGCCAGAATATTTTTTAAATCGAGCAGGGGTAGAAATTAAACACTTTAAAGGCAAAAAAGCAGGTTTTAGTGGGAGTCATGATGCCACTATAGCTTTAGTTAATAGTGGGGCATTTGATGCTGGAGCTTTAAATAAACAAGTTTGGGATAACACACTTAAAAATAATCCCAAAAGAACAAGTAATTCAGAATTATTCTGGATCACCCCAGAATATGTTGACTATCATTGGATTGCTCAAGGGGATCTTGAAAATAGATTCGGGGAAGGGTTTACAAACGAACTTAAATCAGTAATTCTAAATTTAGATATAAAGCAAAAATCACATAAACAGATATTAGATATGTTCAATGCAAAAAGATTTATAAAGTCAGAATCAAAACAATATAAAAATATAGAGGAAATCGGGAGGAAATTAAATAAAATTAGATGAATAATACTGTCTTAGAATTAAAAAATATATCTCATAAATACAAAAATGATCTGATCCTAAATAAGATAAATTTAAAAATAAATTCTGGGGAAAAAATTGCACTTTTAGGTAAAAGCGGATCAGGAAAAACTACACTTATATCAGTACTTAATGGCACTATCAAGCCAACTCAAGGTGAGGTTAAATTATTCAATAAAAGTTTCGCGGAATTAGATAGAAAGCAGAAAAGTAAAATAACAACTATATGGCAAGATTTAAGATTAATAGAAGATCTCTCTGCAGAACAAAATGTTAATTGTGGACTACTATCGGAAAACAATTTTTATTTCGCTTTTAAAAATTTACTAAATATAAGTTCTTTTAAGAAGGCGCATAAATATATGCAATTATGTAGACTTCACAACTCTATTTACGACAAAAAAATCAGAAACCTATCTGGGGGGCAAAAACAAAGGGTGGCTATAGCTAGATCATTAATTCAAGGATCAAATATATTGCTTGCAGATGAGCCTTTTAATAATCTAGATCCCAAATTGATAACAACAATTAAAAACCTAATGCTAGAAAGTGTCGATAAAAATAATACAAAAAAATCCCCAAAGACGGCATTAGTTGCATTGCATCGATTAGATTTGCTGAACGATTTCGATAAAGTTATTGGAATCAAGGATGGTAAAATTTTTTTCAATATCAAAAAAAATAACTTAAAGAAGATTCATTTAGACAAAATATATTAATTAGTTGAACAAATTAAAATTAAACTATACCTCATTATCTTTTCTTCCAATTTTGGTATGCATACCTCTAGGGTATCAATTAATAAACAATATTCATTTTGGAGGATTTAAATTATTCCAAGAATTCTTAATTTCTGCATTTAATCCCAAGATCGATAATGAAATTATTATTATCGTAATTAAGAGATTAAATGAAACGATCTTAATTGGTTTCTTTAGTTGGTTAGTGAGTATTATTTTTGGAGCAATTTTTGGAATAATTTCCTCAAATATTTTTTATAAAATCTTTAATATTCCAAATTTTTTCTACCACATAATAAGGTTTTTTTTAACAATAGTTAGATCTATACACGAAGTGGTTTGGGGAATACTATTAATGCAAATATATGGAATAAATTTTTCGATAGGAATAATAGCTATATGTATACCCTATATTGCTGTAAATTCAAAAGTTTTTGCTGAACAATTAGAAACTATTGACTACAAAAGTTTTGAATCTATAAATCAAATAAATGGACCTAAATTTTCTTCTTTACTAACTTTAATATGGAATCCAATAATAAATACATTTAAAAACTTTGGTTTATATCGATTAGAGTGTTCAATAAGAAGTACGGTGATTTTAGGATTTTTTGGGATTGGAGGAATAGGTACCAGTATTTTTTTATCTTTCCAAACTTTGAATTTTAGAGAGTTATGGACTTATTTATGGTCCTTAGCAATTTTGATAATTCTTTCTGGATTAATATTCACAAAAATAAAATTTAAAACTACAAATAAAATCTTATCTATTTTTCTTATTGCAGTTTTTTTCATAACAATTTTATTTTCTTTTTTATATTTTCTTTATTTTATTTTTAATAATAATTTTGAAAATTTTAATTCCGTTAGTTCCCTATTTAAATCAAACTCAAATTTAGGATTACTTGATTTCTTAAAACTTATTTTAGAAACAATCATTTTAAGTCTTTTATCAACAGGAATCGCAATTAGTTTACCTCCATTAGTAATAGGAATTTTTAACAACAATACTTCTAAACTTTTTATAAAAATTTTTGCATTTTTATTACGTTTAATACCTACACCTGTAATACTTCTAACTCTATTAACTTTTAATAATCCTTCTGTATCTTTAGCAGCTTTAACATTAGGTCTCAACAATGCTGGTATTACTAGCAAATTACTTTTTACAAATCTAGATAGCCAAGACAAGAGAAATTATATTGCAATGAAATCTCTAGGAATCTCAAAAAAGACTAGTTGGCTTTTAGGTTTATTTTCTCAACAAGCAAAAAGTTACTTAGCATATTGCGCTTATAGATCTGACATCATTATTAGAGATACTGCAATTGTTGGAGTTATTGGAAGTGTTGGTCTAGGTTGGCAATTGCAAGAATCACTAAGTTCCTTCGCATGGCAAGAAGTTAGCATAGTTTTGATAGCTTATAGCTCCATAGCAATAGTTGGCGAATTAATAAATGGTAAAATCAAAAATAGTTTAACTTGATTTGTAAGAATAATTTGTTAAATCAAGTAATTATTTCTTTCCGGTTATAGTGATTAGTTTACCAAAACAGCTAGTTGTAATTGGAGATAGCTCAGTTTATGGATGGGGAGATAATGAGGGTGGTGGATGGTGTGAGAGGCTTAGAAAAGATTGGTGCAATAACCACAATGGGCCAGTTATTTATCAACTAGGCGTTAGGGGAGATGGGATAGAAAAAGTTTCATCTAGATGGGAAAAAGAATGGTCATCTAGAGGAGAAACGAGAAGAAATAAACCTAAAGCAATCCTACTAAATGTAGGTCTTAACGACACTGCAGCAATTGGTCAGATAAATGGAAGACATCAATTAGATATAGATGGATTTGAATATGGATTAGAGAGGCTAATTAATGAAATGAACTCTCAAACAAATGTATTTGTTATTGGTCTGACACCTGTTGACGAAAGTAAAATGCCGTTCGCAGGATGTCTATGGTACTCAAATGATTTTTGTAATTCTTATGAAAGAAGAATGGAGGAAGTATGCCTCAATCAGAATGTCCCATTTCTTCCTACTTTTAGAGAAATGTACTCTGATAAAAGGAGTAAAAATTGGATTACGCATGATGGGATTCACCTAAATTCCGAAGGTCATTTCTGGCTTTTCCAAAGACTTAAAAGCTGGGAGATTCTTACAAAATGGAAGGAATCCTAGGTCTTTCCAAATATTATTAATTTAAAAATATGAATATAAAATAAGCGCAAAGATAGCAAAAACAGAAGCAATACTTGTCTGAATAGCATTTACCAATTCATTACTTAATTTATATTTGTTTTGAAATTTAGCACCAATAATACTCTCAGAAAGTGTTGCCAAGAATCCTGAAACTACAACAACTATAAAATGATAATTTGTAGAAATAATTGATAGACAAAGCATTATAAAAGCCATAAATATTGATCCCAAAACACTGGCTAATGTTCCTTCTATACTTATTCCTCCTTCAGTTCCTCTATCCACCTTTTTAAGTGAAGTAATTAAGTATGTGTCTTTACCAAATCTTTTTCCAATTTCGCTACCGAAAGTATCCGCCAACTTAGCAGCAAAACTTGCAGCAAAACCTACTTTAAACATCACTACGTTGGCAGCGTTAAATTTGGTCATAATGGCAAGAAATAATCCTGTAGCGGCAGAGCCCCATACATTCTCAGGACCTCTTCTTCCGCCTCTTTTTTCAGCGATTCCTTGTGCTTTTTTAAATTTAAAACCTATTTTGGTAACGAGAGATCCAAATAATAAATAAATTACAACTGACATCCATCCCTGCCAAGACAAACATCCCCACAAAATTGTGCCTAAGATTCCTGCACTTACCCAACCACTTTTCGTCATCAAAGGAATCTTGCAAAATATATAAATCAAAATAAAATTAATGCAAAAACCTATAAAAAATTGATTTCTAATTAAATCCATATTTATCTAATACGTTAATTTCAAATCAATTCTCCACTGATTTAGAATTGATGATGCGTTAATACTAGCTGTCGAGGTTCTTAAGATAGTGTCGGAAAGTTTAACAAAGGTTATATTATTTTTATTAAAAAAATCAATTTCTTTAGAGGACCAACCTCCTTCAGGACCAATTACATTCCAAAAAATACCTCCTTTTTTATTTCCAAATTCTTGTTGTTTTCTTAACCATTGATTTAAGTCATATAGTGTTTCTTCTCTAGTTATAGAAATTGAAACTCTTTCTTGATTATCTCTACTTTTTAGCCATTCAATAATATCCATTCCATTTAAAATAGATGGTTTCCATAATCTCTCACTTTGCTCAACTGCTTCTTTGATAATTAAATTCCATCTCAAAAGTTTTCTAGAAAAATTTAAATTTTTGTTTACCTGTCTCTCTGAAAATAATGGCTGTATAAAATCAATTCCTATTTCAGTACACATTTTTAAAATATCCTCAAACCCACTTTTTGGTATAACGACAGCTATGCCTAATAAGAAAATTTCTTGTTCTTGAAATAAGTAAGGTTTTTTTAATTGAATTATTTCTAAACAATTATTTTTAACTTTTATAGCTTTCCATAATGAACCCTCTCCGTTACCTATAAATATTTCTTTACCATTTTTTATCCTCATTACTTTATTTAAATAATGAGCCTCTTCTTTAGAAAGTTCTAAGTTTTTGTCCTTAATATTTTCAATTCTCTCATGGGAAATAATTAATCTTGTTAAGTCTTCCATCTAAAACAGTTAATCTTTGAAAACTAAATCTTCATGTTCTTCAACTACCCAATCATTATTTTCACCTCCAATAATTAACTCTTCAATTTTTACATAATTATTTGATATCTCATTCAAAGAATTAATTAATATATCTATTGAAAGAGAATCTGAAGTTCCAAAATCAACCCAACATCTTCCCCAAAGATTTTGATATTCCATAATTCCTAAATTATGCATTAAGGCTGGAAGAGATGCATTTTTTTGGTCATTATCGTAGGACATCCAACTTAGATCGGAACCCTCTTCATGTGTTTGCAAATTTTCAGAATTAAATCCACCTAACCTTCCTAAAACGTACCAACTATCAAAAACACCATCTAAATAATTTTTTTCGTCTTGAGTTGGTGATTCTGAAAACCTGATCCATATCCAACAATTAAAAGGATCAACTTCCCTAAAAATAATATTCATATTGACTAATAACTTTTTAGATCTACAGCTATTATAAGTAAGTTATTACTAGATTAAAATTCATACCTATAACTTAATTAATAATGCTTGACTTAAAAGAAATATCTTATCAACCCCAAACTGGTGAAAGAAAAATAATAGACAATTTAAATTTAAAAGTTCATGAAAATGAAATCATTTTAATTTGCGGCAATAGTGGTTCTGGGAAAACAACTCTACTCGAAATAATAAGTGGATTAACAAATCCACAAAAAGGAAAAATTACTTGGAAGAATAAAATTTTATCTTCTAGACAAAGAAGATGGTTTTGTGGAGTAGTATTTCAATTTCCTGAAAGATACTTTATAGGTACAACCATTGGTAAAGAATTAAAAATTGGCCATAAATCTTTAAGAGAAAAAAATATAGAAATAGTTTTAAATAAAGTTGGTTTAAAAAAAATTAATCTGACCCAACCACCTGAACAACTAAGTGGCGGACAACAAAGGCGATTAGCTGTAGCAGTTCAACTACTTAGGAACCCCTCAATTCTTTTACTTGATGAACCAACTGCTGGATTAGACTATTCAATGAGAAATGATGTGAAGAATTTAATTCTTGATTTAAAAAATAAAAATACAATTATTATTGTTACTCATGAACCTGCCTTATTTGAGGGGATTCCTTCTAGGATATTATTCTTGGAAAAAGGGAAAATCAAAAATTTTATGAAAGAAAATCATGCAGGATAGGATAGTTCGGGCTACTGCAGCAAATGGAGGAATAAGATTAGTTGCGGTCTTAACAACAGAATCTTCTTTCGAAGCAAAAAAAAGACACGATCTTTCTTATTTAACGACCTGTATCTTAGGAAGAGCATTCAGTGCTTCACTACTTTTGGCAAGTTCGATGAAGATAATGCATGGGAGAGTTACTTTAAGAGTTAGATCTGATGGACCTTTAAAAGGATTACTAGTTGATGCAGGTAGAGACGGAAAAGTTAGGGGTTATGTAGGAAATCCTAATTTAGAATTAGACCTAGTCAAAAAAGGCAATAATAAATATTCTTTTGATTTTACAAAAGCATTAGGTAGAGGATATTTAAATGTAATTAGAGATAGTGGATTTGGAGAACCCTTTACAAGCACTGTTGAATTAGTAAATGGAAATATTGCTGAAGATTTAGCTTCATATTTATATCATTCAGAGCAAACTCCCTCTGCTGTATTTATTGGAGAAAAAATTCAAAATAAAAGTGTTATTTGTAGTGGTGGCTTATTAGCTCAAGTTCTACCTAAAAAAGATACTGATCCACTACTAATCTCACTACTTGAAGAAAGATGTAAAGAAATTAATTCTTTCAGCGAAGACCTATTTAAGTCAAAAGATAATCTTCTTTCGTTAATTAGAAATATATTTCCCGATATTGACGATAAATCAATCTCTGAAAAAGCCCGTTCCCAAGAAGTGAGTTTTAAATGCAAGTGTTCCAAACAAAGAAGTTTAAATGCGATGAAAATGCTAGATAAGAGCGAGTTAGAGGACATCCTCAAGAAAGATGGCAAAGCAGAGTTGGTTTGTGAATTTTGTAAAAATAAATATCTTATAAATTATGAAGAAATTAAATCTATGATCGAAAATCAATCATAAAAAAATTACGCCTAGCCATAAAATAACCATAGCCGGAATACTTTGAATTTTTTGTATTGATAAAGAGTTGTTTGATACTTCCATAATGAAAGAATTATTTTCAAGCAATCCACCAAATATTAATCCTATCGAGAGAAAGGTAACACTCCAACCCAGAGAACCTATAAATCTTTTCCCCGATTTAATTTGAGTATAGGTAAGGATTAATGTTGAGATAGATAGTAAAAGTCTATTATTAGAGTCAGGACTGATAAATAACAAAATTAAAAATAATAGCCCAACTGATATTTTTATTGAAAGATTATCAAATGAGGGGGTAGTTATTTTTGGAAGACTATACTGACTTGAATTGTTAAAGTTATTATTTAAATTTTTTATCTTAGAAAGAAGTGGGAAACTATTATTGGTAAATTGATTAATTTGTTTTTCTTTTTTTGAGGCACTCACAGCTTCATAGCTTACGTTTCCTGATTGCCTGGCTTTCAAACTACCCATGAGTAATTGATCAAAGGAAGATTCTATTTTCGCTTTTAAAATTAAATCTTCACCAGCCTCTTTAACTTTAATATCTCTAGCCTTCTGAATATCCTCAAAAGCAGCGCCTTCTTTTACACCTAAAATTTCATAAGGTGATTTTTCGTTATTATTTTTATTACTGTTTGAATCCAAAATTTTTTCCCAATACTATTAGATTAACTAATTTTATAATCCATTAAGACTTTATAAAACAATTGGTTCGACTCCACTAACAACGGGCGCAACTTTGTTTAAATTTAATTGATTATTGTCTTCAACAAATTGATTTAGATTCCACTCATTTTTGAAAAGAATAACTGGCCTATTCCAACAATCTTTCACTATTTTACAGTTGAATATCCTACCTAGTTTTTCAATGGCTGGCCATCCATCAGAAATCCATCTAGCCAATTGATATGGCATTGCTTCAAGATTTGCATCTACACCATATTCACTTTTTAATCTGTGAGTTACTACCTCCAACTGTAATTGACCAACGGCTGCGAGTATAGGGTCTCTTTTACTCTCATCAAAGTCATAAAGAATCTGAACAGCTCCTTCTTCTCGAAGTTCATTAACACCCTTTCTAAAGTTTTTAAATGCTGAGGGATTTGGATTTCTTAGCCAGCTGAATATTTCAGGACTAAAGGATGGTATGCCCTCATATTCCAGATGAGTACCGGTATAAAGAGTATCTCCAATAGAAAACATCCCTGGATTATTTAAACCAATAACATCTCCAGGATAGGCATCATCTACTACTTCTCTATCTTGCCCAAATATTTTTTGTGGTCTTGATAATCTGATTGTTTTCCCAGTTCTGGAATGTTTAACTGACATATCCTTTTCAAATTTGCCACTGCAAACTCTTATAAAAGCAACCCTATCTCTGTGCTTTGGATCCATATTTGCCTGAAGCTTAAAAACAAACCCACTAAATTCATCGCTTGCAGGTTCAATATCCCCTTTATTACTATTTCTTGAAGTTGGTTTTTGTGCCATTTTTAAAAAACTATCTAAAAATGGCCTTACGCCAAAATTAGTCATAGCAGATCCAAAGAAAACTGGGGTTAAAGAGCCATTAAAAATTTTTTCTTTTTCAAATTTAGATCCTGCCTCATCAAGAACCTCTAATTCTTCAAGTGAGTTTTCAAGTAAATCTCTCTCTACATATTTTGATAGCTCTTTATCTTCAATACTTAATTTTTTCTGATTCGATTGTTTCCCTCTCACTGCTTTATCAAATAAAATCACCTCTCTCGAAAATCTATCAATAACCCCTCTAAATTCATCGCCACTCCCAATTGGCCAGTTTATAGGTAGGGTATTTAATCCAAGTTCTGATTCAATTTCATCAAGCAAAGAAAATGGCTCTCTTCCAGGTCTATCCATTTTATTTATGAAAGTAAATATTGGTATTTTTCGCATCTTGCAAACTTCAAACAATTTTCTAGTTTGAGGTTCTAGTCCTTTAGCAGCGTCTTCCAACATAACTGCATTATCAGCAGCGGCTAATGTTCTATAAGTATCTTCGGAGAAATCTTGGTGTCCTGGTGTATCTAATAGATTAATTACTGATCTTTCATATTCAAATTGCAATACAGTTGACGTAATAGAAATACCTCTTTGTTTCTCAAGTTCCATCCAGTCTGAGGTTGCTTTTCTCTGATTACCCCTAGCTTTTACTGCTCCTGCCTGTTGAATGGCTCCTCCATACAAAAGAAGCTTCTCGGTAAGAGTCGTTTTCCCAGCATCTGGATGTGAAATAATAGCAAAATTTCTTCTTTTATTTACCGCATCCAGTATTTCTTTATTATTTAGAATTTTAGTACCTAAGCTCATTTATATAATATAAGGGCCTTTAAATTAGTTCTTAAACATTACCATAGACTATTAAATAATTTTCACCATCTTCAAACACATCTAAAGAGGATAGATCATTCTCTAAAGTGAAATTTTTTAACTCTTTAAAAGTATAAGAAGCTCTTAAAGATGCATAATAATCATTAGTCAAAATCTCATTATATTTAATTGAACA
>CACEFS010000022.1 GCA_902558895.1 uncultured Prochlorococcus sp. | reverse complement strand
TAGTGCGTTACAACAGAATGAAGAAAACTATTATCTCTTTATTTTATAGAAACGATCGATTAAGGTATTTAAACTGAAGTCACAAAAATAAATTAGCTGACATCACTTTCAAAAATCTTTTTAATAAATGAAAGAAATATCTCTAATCAAACATGCCAAAGGAGCTATAGGGTTGAGGGTTTTTGGATTAGGTCCTAATCTTAAACCAGCAAATGGATTAATTAAGCTACAAAAATTACTTGATAACAATGCTTTCTGGGAAAAAAATAGAACAATTAATGATCTAAAAAAATGTCTTACTAACAGTGATGTCGTAATAAGTCTTTGGGTTGGTGAGGAAATAGTTGGTTTTGGTAGAGCTTTAACCGATGGGATTTACCGCGGAGTACTTTGGGATATTGTCATAGATAAAAATCACCAAGGCAAAGGTTTTGGCACATTAATTGTAAAAAATCTTTTATCTTCTAAAAAAATTAAAAATACAAAAAAATTATATTTAATGACAACAAATAAAAAGTTGTTTTATTCTAAATTTGATTTTAAAGAAGTCAATTCTCAAAATTTATTGATTCGTGAAATATAAAGCACGCTGTTCCTAAAGAAAACAAAATTAAGATACAAATTTACTATAAAGCCATCTTATAAAAGGTCCTAAGATAGGAACCGGTCCAAAAGTTGGGCCACAAAAATCAAAGTAATCTCTGTGCTCTATGATTAATCCATTTTCACCAAATAATAAACGAGTAGTTCCAGGGTAAATAAATTCTTTACCCATTATTTTCAAACCCATTGTCCATTCAACAAATCCACAATCACCAGTTATGGAAATTGCATGTGTTTCTAAAAAAACATCATCACATCTTTTAACTAGCTTTTCTTGAGCTTTAACATAGGAATCTAAGCCCTCTGTTGCCTGAGTTGGGTCTGTAAAAATAACGTTCTCATTATAAAATTCAGCCCATTTTTGTTTTGTTGGTGCATCCATACCATAAGGTTTAGTAAATAATCCCTTTAAATCCTCAATAGAAATTACTCTTGTCATTACAAAATTTTTATTAAGAATATCTTAAAAGATACAAACATTAAAAGCGGATGAAGAGATTCGAACTCTCGACATTCTCCTTGGCAAGGAGATGCTCTACCACTGAGCTACATCCGCATAACTTTTTTATTTTATCTCAAAGAAGGGATCAATGATAAAAATAATTAAATTTTTAAATTAAATTTAAATTTTTAATTAAGGATCCCATCTCAATTGCTTGTAAAGCATAATTCCAACCAAGATTATTTTTAATCCCTGCCCTTTCTAAAGCCTGCTGCATAGTATCAGTAGTTAAAACTCCAAAAATAATTGGAACATTATTTTCATTTGAAACTTGCGAAATACCTTTGCTCGCCTCAGATATAACTACGTCATAGTGGGAAGTTTCACCACGGATCACAGCCCCGAGAGCAATTACAACGTCGTAACTCTTTTTTTTCATGAGGGTTTTAGCTGCAATTGGTAATTCGAATGAACCAGGAACCCAAACTAGATCTACTTGATTGCTTAATTCAGAAGTATCTAAACCATGTCTTTTTAAACAATCAAGACAACCAGATAGAATTTTATTTGTAATTAAATCATTAAATCTTGCTATTACAATCCCAACTTTTAAAGTAGAGGCATTAGTAAAAGAACCCTCAAAAATAGACATTAAATTTTACTCAGACATATTAATAGACTCTCACGAAAAGGTATTAAGTTCAAACTAATGAAGAAACTATCCCTGTAACAAAAACCAAAACAACCCAAACAGCAGCAATAGAATAAATTTTTCTCCTACTTTCTCGCTGTCCTTCCTCTGTAGAAGGTTGTGTCACATATAAAACGGGTACTCCAACTACCGCAATTAAAGAAGCAAATAATAGAGCATTTACGAAGAAAAAGTTAACAGCCTGCATAATTCAGTCTTAGGTTTCAAACATTATAAATACTATAATCTCATGAAAATGAAAATTTTTAGAGAAAATTTACATACTTTAGCCACTTTAAATGCAAAAAAAAAATTTCTACCTAATATCTATTTAGGATTTAAAAAAATATGCAAGAAGATACGATAATTCAAAAGAATTTATTTGCGATTGGTAATGATAATAATGAGCAAAAAGAAATAACAAAAATTCCAGAAGATTTATCTTTGGAAGATTTAAAAAAAGAATCGCAAAAAAGGCCCAGACGAAGAAAAATTTCAACTAATTTAATAAATAAATTCAAGACTGATTTAATTTCAAATAACAAAAATGTTTGCATCAATGAAGAATCTTATAGCTATAAAACAGTTTCAAAACTGAAATTAACTCCTGTAATGAAGCATTATGTAACTCTAAAAGAAGAAAATAAAGATAGGTTATTACTTTATAGATTAGGAGATTTTTTTGAATGTTTTTTTGAGGACGCTGTATTAATATCTAACCTTTTGGAAATAACGCTTACCAGTAAAGATGCTGGCAAAGAGATTGGCAAGATCCCAATGGCAGGGGTTCCCCATCATGCAATGGAGAGATACTGTGCTGATTTAATTAAAAAAAATTATTCTGTGGTTATATGCGATCAATTAGAAAAAAGTTCTGGAAATTATGGGACTCCAATTAAAAGAGGAATAACAAGAATAATTACTCCTGGAACCGTAATTGAAGAGGGGATGTTGATAGCAAAGAAAAATAATTGGATTACTGCTATTTACTTATCAGAAGAGAGCTCAGATGAATCTTATGAATGGGGTATATCAAAAGCTGATGTAAGCACAGGAGAATTAATAACTTTAGAAGGCCAATCTCTGTCAAAACTATTTGATGAAATTATTAAATTAGATTCTTCAGAAATAATTGTAGGAAGCAATGCAGTAAGAAATTTATTAATTAAAGGAAATAGTCAAATTACATATACTGTTTCTCAAGAGACTAATTTTGGAATTAATGAAGCAAATTATCTAATAAAAAATTATTTCCAAATTGCAAACCTAGAGGGAATAGGACTTAAAAATTTAAACAATGCTACTAGATCTCTTGGAGGTTTATTAAATTATTTAGAAAAAATAAATCCTTCAAATTTAGATAAAGATTCTTCTTTAAAAATCTCATTAGACTTTCCACAAATCCAATATGGTCACAACAAATTAATTATTGATTATCAAACTCAAAAAAACTTAGAAATCAAAAATACACAACGAGAAAACAATTATGTAGGTTCGCTACTATGGAGTATTGATAGAACTTATACTTGCATGGGTGCAAGGTGTTTAAAAAGGTGGATAGATTCACCACTATTAAACGTTAATGAAATTTATAAAAGACAAAATATAATTACAAACTTTATTGAATCTAAACAATTACGTACAGATACTCAAAATTTACTTAGAGCAATGGGGGATTTAGAAAGACTTGCAGGTAGAGCTTGTGCAGGTCATGCAAGTCCTAGAGACTTAATTGCAATAGCTGAAGGTTTAAAAAAATTGCCTAGACTAAAATCCATAATTGAATTATTTAAATATGATCTCCCAGATTGGACTGATCAATTAAAAAATATTGATGAAGGACTCTTAGAATTAGCTGATACTATAAGTTTTAAACTAATAGAAAATCCTCCTCTAAATATTAGTGAAGGAGGAATGATTCATGATGGTGTTGACAATATATTAGATGGGTTACGCAATTTAATGGATGATTACTCTGAGTGGCTAAGTAAAGAAGAATTAAAAGAAAGGAAAATGAGCAAAATTTCAAACCTAAAAATTCAATTTCATAAAAATTTTGGGTATTACATTTCTATAAATAAGTCAAAAGTTAATTTAGCTCCACAACATTGGATCAAAAGGCAAACACTTACTAATGAAGAAAGATATATCACTTCAGAAATTAAAAATAAAGAAAATAAGATTTTCCAAATAAAAAGTAGAGCTTCATCAAAAGAATATGAAATTTTCTGCGAATTAAGAAATTTAGTTGCTGAAAAAACAAAACAAATAAGATCAATCGCAAAATCCATAGCATCTCTTGATGCACTACTCGGTTTATCTATTACTTCAGTAGAAAACAATTTTATAAAACCTTCATTAATACCAATAAATGATTCAATGACAAAAAATAGTACAAAAATTATCGCAGGAAGAAATCCAATTGTAGAGCAATTGTTAAGTGATAAAAAGTTTGTAGCAAACGATATCTCTTTTAAGGATAATCAAAAATTAATCATATTAACCGGTCCCAATGCAAGCGGAAAAAGTTGCTTTATAAGACAACTTGGTTTAATACAAATTCTCACACAAATTGGCAGCTTTGTTCCTGCTAATAAAGCTGAAATCAAAATTGCAGATAGGATTTTCACTAGAATTGGGGCAGTTGATGATCAATCATCTGGACAATCAACATTTATGGTAGAAATGTCTGAAACTGCATCAATTCTAAATCAGGCAACTTCTAGCTCACTAGTTTTACTTGATGAGATAGGCAGAGGGACATCAACTTTTGATGGACTTTCAATAGCTTGGTCAGTAAGTGAATATCTTGCAAAAAAAATTCAATGTAATACTATTTTTGCTACGCACTATCATGAGCTTAACTATTTAAAAAATTCAAATACAAATATACAAAATTTTCAAGTTTTAGTAGAACAAAAAAACGATCAACTAATTTTTAGGCACAGGATTGTTAAAGGGGGCTCAAACAAAAGCTATGGCATAGAAGCAGCTAAATTAGCAGGGGTTCCAAAAGAAGTTATAGAAAAAGCAAAATCAGTTTTAAATTCTCTAGAAGAAAACAACAAATTAAATTATGATATTAAGTAGATTTTTGACATTTTTATAAAAATTTCAAATAGTTTCCCTCAATAAGGCGTTAACCGCAGCGGCTGCCATGGCAGCGCCTCCTCTAGTTGAATTCAAAACAATTCTAGGAAGATTGGTAGAAATTAATTTGTTTTTGCTTTTCTCTACTCCAATAAATCCAACAGGCATTCCGATAATTAAACTAGGTAAATCTTTTGCATTCTCTAAAATATCAATTAAATAAGTTAACGCTGTAGGGGAACTGCCAATAACTACAATAGGTGATTTGCTTCCAGAATTCATAGCGGATAATTCCTTCCAACCTTCACTTAAGCCATATGCAGTTTTAGTTAAGTTTGTATGATTATTTTTTCCAATCCACATTCTAGCGGTGAACACTTTATTACTAGTAGTATTTTCTGCCATGGATTTTATTGCAGCTGCAGCCATATCAGTATCGGTTAAAATCGGAGCACCATTTTTAAGTGCCTGAAGTCCTTTTTCGCAGGCACCTTCACTGAAATTTACAAGATTTTGAACTGAAAAGTCCCCTGAAGTATGGACTAATCTCTCTAACACTTTTTTTTCCAAATAATTTAGATCATTGGCTAATAAATGAGATCTTATGAATCTGATGCTTTCCAAAAAAATTGGATGATCTATTACCATTAAATTTAATTTGTGTTAGAAGTTACCATAGTTAATATATGGTTTTTATTGAGCTATTATGCCAATACAAATATTATGGGGTAATGATTTAAATGCTCAAAATACATTTATTCAAAAATTAATTGATAATGAAGTATCTAAAGAATGGAAAGAAATAAACGTAACAAATTTAAATGGAAATGATGATGAGCAAGTCAATAAAGCTTTTGATGAAGTTCTAACACCTCCTTTTGGAGAGGGATACAGAATAGTTACATTGAAAAATAATCCAATTTTTACTGCCAAAAATGAAGATCTAAGAACTAAATTTGAAAAAATTCATGACAATATACCTCAAAATACTTATTTAATTTTACAAAATACAAAAAAACCAGACTCAAGACTAAAGAGTACTAAATTTTTACAAAAACTTATCAAAAATAATTTAGCTAAAGAAAAGTCATTTTCTTTACCAGAAATCTGGGACTATGAAGGACAAAAAAGATTTTTAGAAGACGCTGCAAATGAAATGAATATCAAAATTGATAAAAAAGCAGCTGAATTAATAATTGATTCAGTTGGTAATGATAGCTTTAAACTAATTAATGAATTAGCCAAAGCAAAAACATACCTTTCTGCAGTATCGAGTGATTCGAATAGACAACTTTTTCTTCAAAGTATTGATGTAAAAAAAATATTTAGTGATCATCAATCCAATATTTTCAAAATCATTGATCTTCTATTACAAAAAAATATTAATAAAAGCCTTATAGAAATAAATTATTCCTTACAAAAAGGAGAACCTGCTTTAAGACTAAATGCAGGTTTAATTAGTCAAATAAGAATTCATACCATTATAAAATTAGGAGTTAATTCAGGTAACGAAAATGCAGAAAAGATTTGTAATCTTGCAGGCATTTCTAATCCAAAAAGAATTTTTTTTATTCGAAGAAAAGTCAAAAATGTATCTCAAGAATATTTAATTAATTTGATGAGTAACTTACTAGATATTGAATCATTACTAAAACAAGGTAATAATCCTATAAATGTTTTTACAGAGAAATTAATTAATTTAAGTTAACCAGATTATAAGTTTAAGAATTTACATTATGATTTAAATATGGCTTTACTAGTAAAAAAATTTGGTGGTACTTCGGTAGGAGATATTAAAAAAATTAAAAATATTGCAAGTAACATCTGTCAAAGTAAAGAAGCAGGAAATGAAATTGTCGTGGTTGTCTCTGCAATGGGGCAAACTACAGATGATTTAAATTTTTTAGCAGAATCAATTAGTAAAAATCCTAATCGAAGAGAATTGGATATGCTTCTCTCAACTGGAGAGCAAGTAACCATAGCTCTTCTCTCAATGGCAATAAACGAATACGGAATACCTGCAATTTCAATGACCGGTAGCCAGGTTGGAATTATTACTGAATCAATTCATGGGAAAGCGAGAATTCTGGATATTAAAACAGAAAGGATTCAAAATTATATAAATCAGGGTTTTGTAGTTGTAGTGGCTGGATTTCAAGGAACAACATTAAGCCATACGGGTTCAATGGAAATTACAACTTTGGGAAGAGGTGGTTCAGATACTTCCGCAGTAGCTTTATCAACAGCTTTAGGAGCTGAGACGTGCGAAATTTATACAGACGTTCCAGGGGTTCTTACTACTGATCCAAGAATTGTTCCTAGTGCAAAACTCTTAGATAAAATTAGCTGCGAGGAAATGCTTGAACTTGCAAGTGTCGGCGCTTCAGTTCTGCATCCAAGAGCAGTAGAAATTGCTCGCAATTATGGAATTAAATTGTGTGTCAAATCAAGCCAAAGTGACTCAAGTGGGACTCTCCTAGAAAGTCAAATCCAACCTCTCCCGCTAAAAAGAGGAAGCTTAGAATTAACAAAAACAGTCAATAGTCTTGAGGTATTAGAAAACCAAGCAGTATTCAGTCTCTCAAATATTCCTGATAGGCCTGGGATTGCTGCACAAATATTTGAAAAACTTTCAGAAGCAAGTATTAGTGTAGATTTAATAATACAAGCGACAAATGATGGAAATAAAAACGATATTACATTTACTGTTAGTGAATTAGAAGTTAAAAAGACTGCAGAACAATGTGAACTTATAACTAGTCAATTAGGAGGACAATATAACTTAAAAACAAATATGACTAAATTAAGTATTCAAGGAGCAGGCATTATGGGCAGACCTAGTGTTTCAGCTGATTTATTTGATACTTTATCTCAAGCGAATATAAATGTCAGGTTAATAGCTACTAGTGAAATTAAAGTCAGCTGTGTAATTGAAATCAATAATATACCAAAAGCTATTAGATTTGTTGCTGAGAAATTTAAGTTATCCGATACACAAATATTTGTTAATCCAATCAATGAAAAACAAGATCAACCTGAAGTAAGAGGAATTGCATTAGATAAAAACCAAGTTCAAGTAAGTTTTCGAAAACTGCCTGATCGTCCAGGTGTAGCAGCATCGATTTGTTTAGCATTAGCTGAAAAAAATTTACTTATCGATACTATCGTTCAGTCTGAAAGAAGTTCCTCTTTAAAAACTAAGGATATTAGTCTTACAATGAATAAACAAGATAGAGAAAAAGCTAACTTAGTTTTTGAGACCTTAACAAAAAAATTAACCGGATCATACGTTGAAGATGGCCCTGCTATAGCCAAAGTAAGTACTGTAGGAGGGGGTATGGCATTTAAGGTTGGAACGGCTGGAAAAATCTTTAGAGCATTGGCTGACCAAAATATCAATATTGAAATGATTGCCACTAGTGAAATCAGGACTTCGTGTATTGTCTTAGAAAAAGATTGTGATAAAGCAGTTAATGCTATTCATAATCACTTCGAATTAGAAAAATAAGTTTTTTTTAATTATTTCTTGCCAATTTTTTTCTTAATTTTTTAATTCTATCCCTCAAATTTGCTGCTTCTTCAAAATTTAACTCTTTTGCAGCATCTTTCATTTTAATTTCTAACTTTTCTATTAAGTCAGGCAATTCTTCGAGCAAACATTGATTATCACTGGAACTGATAATTGCGTCAGTTTTATTATTAACTATATTTATTAAATCTTTAGATAAACCACCAGCATCTAGTTTTCTGGAAAGTTCTAGAAAAGATAATATTGAATTTTCAATTTTTTTGCCTGCAGGTTTTGGAGTAATACCATTGACTTGGTTATATTTTTTTTGAATAGTTCTTCTTCTTTCAGTTTCAGATATTGCTCTTTTCATTGAATCTGTGAAGTTATCTGCATAAAGTAAGGCAACACCTTCAACATGTCTTGCAGCTCTTCCTATTGTTTGAATCAATGACCTTTCAGCCCTGAGAAAACCTTCTTTATCAGCATCTAAAATAGCAACTAAGGATACTTCAGGAAGATCTAGTCCCTCTCTTAATAAATTAACTCCTACCAAAACATCATATTCGCCAATTCTGAGGTCTTGAATAATTTCAATTCTTTCAATTGAATGGATTTCGGAATGCAAATATCTTACTCTTACTTTATTTTCAGATAAAAAATCAGTTAGATCTTCAGCCATTCTCTTGGTAAGTGTTGTCACAAGCACTCGTTGATTCTTTTCAGCTCTAATTCTTATTTCAGATAACAGATCTTCTATTTGGCCCTCACTAGGTCTTACATCAATGACAGGATCTAATACCCCAGTGGGTCTAATAACTTGCTCAATAAATTCACCATCACATTGATCTAATTCCCATTGACCCGGAGTTGCACTTATAAATAATGTCTGTTTTGATTTTTCCCAAAACTCTTCACATTTTAAAGGTCTATTATCTGCAGCGCTGGGCAATCTAAAACCATGATCTATTAAAACTTTTTTTCTAGATTGATCACCGTTGTACATCGCATGAAGTTGAGGACATGTTACATGACTCTCATCGACTACCAACAACCAATCTTTGGGAAAGTAATCTATTAAGCATTCTGGCGGTGAACCTTCCTCCCTGCCTGATAAATGACGAGCATAATTCTCAACTCCATTACAATAACCAACCTCTTTGAGCATTTCTAAATCATATTTTGTGCGCTGTTCTAGACGTTGAGCCTCTAATAATTTTCCTTCGTTTGTAAATTTATCTAGTTGAGTTTTTAATTCACTTCTAATTGCACCTATTGCACTCTCAAGTCTTTCTTTTGGGGTCACAAAATGCTTCGCTGGGTAAACGCTAACTTGTTCCAAACTTTCAAGTATTTCTCCTGTAGTAGGGTCAACATATCTAATAGCTTCGACTTCATCACCAAATAATTCGATTCTAATTAATCTATCCTCATAAGCTGGTCCGATTTCTAAAACATCACCTTTAATTCTGAATCTACCTCTAGTAATTTCAATATCATTTCTAGAATATTGATTTTCAACGAGAGACCTTAAAGAAGAACGTAGATTTATTGATTTTCCCACTTCAAATTTAACTGCAGCTTTTAAATACTCACTCGGTATACCAAGACCATAAATACAACTTATTGAGGCTACAACAATTACATCTTTTCTTTCAAATAATGAGCGTGTTGCAGAATGCCTAAGCATATCTATTTCTTCATTAATTGAAGCCGTTTTGGCTATGTAAGTATCACTTACGGGTACATAAGCTTCAGGTTGATAATAATCGTAGTAAGAAATGAAGTACTCAACAGCATTTTTTGGAAAAAATTCCCTTAATTCATTACATAGTTGTGCAGCTAACGTTTTGTTATGGGCTAATACAAGTGCTGGTCTTCCTGTTTGTTGAATTACATTCGCAATAGTAAATGTTTTACCAGTTCCAGTAGCTCCTAAAAGAGTCTGAAACTCTTTACCACTATTGACGCCTTTAACTAATTTTTTAATAGCTTCTGGTTGATCTCCATTTGGTTCGTAAGGAGCTTGAAGCTTATAGTTGTTCATCAACCTAGTAGCAAAAAGGTATTGCTATACTAAGAAATTTTTTCACCAATTATTGAATTTTTCAAAGATTCTTTTAAGCCCCTAACAACCGCAATCATCGATATTAAATCATCTAATTTATTAACTACAGATCCAACTCCAACTGCTGAAGCTCCAGAGGATATTGCTAGTGGACAAGTTACTTGGCTTAATCCAGAGGCACTCATGATTGGTATATTCAGAGATTGTTTTTTGAATTCTTGATGAATAGCATAGGTAGCTGCAAGAGTTGGTACTGATTTTTCAAAAAAGCCTTGAATTCCTGGCGAGTAAGGAATAGAACTGGTACCACCTTCTGTTTGAATAATGTCAACACCTTCCTCCACTAGCTTTATAGCAAGATCAACTTGTTTATCAATAGGCATAGTATGAGGAACAGTTACTGATAATGGAACATTAGGCAATAAATCCCTCGTTTCTTTTGTAATATTTAAAACTTTTTTATCTGAAAAATTAATACCTTTTTCATAAAAAGTATCGTAATTTCCTATTTCAATTAATGATGCTCCTGCTTTTACAGAATCTAGAAAAGATCGAGGCACTACAGAACTAACACAAACGGGTAGTGTTGAATTCTTAAGTGCTAAATCAACTAGTTCAGGTTTACAAGCAATATCAACAAGATCCGCACCTCCTAATGAAGCAGCCTCAACAATTATTTTCACAGATTGAACATCGAAATTATTCAATCCTGAAATAACTTTGAGTAAGGATTTGCTTCTTAACTCTTCTTTGATTTTTTGTGGCAAAAGATTAATCAGACTCATTTACTTAATGAATTTATTACCCGATTGTGACATTGTTTTAGTAAAACAGTGCATTTTTTAAAAAATATTATCTGAGCAACACAAAATGACTGATAAAAAATTAACTCAGAAAAATTGGTCATCATGGCATCATCAGCTTCATAAGGAGATTCATACTAAAAAAATATTAATTCCCAAAGGATCCAATATTTTAATAAGTGTTTCCGGGGGTCAAGACTCAATGGCCTTATTAACCCTAATTAATGACCTAAAAAAACTACATAATTGGTCTATTAATGTTTGGCATGGTGATCATCAGTGGCACGAAAAATCATCACTATATGCTCTTGAATTAAAAGATTATTGCGAAGATAAAAATATTTCATTCTCTTTTGATAAAGCAAATAAAGAAAGTATTTCTTCAGAAGAAAAAGCACGAGAATGGAGATATAAAAAATTATGTGAAAGAGCCAAAACTTTATTAAATACAAACAATCAACAACATAATATTTATTTGTTAACTGGTCACACGAGTAGTGATAATGCAGAAACATTTATCCTCAATTTATCTAGAGGAAGCAATTTTGCAGGTCTGAGTAATATTGAGAGTAAAAGATTAATAGAAAATCAAATTTTTTTAATAAGACCAATATTAATTTTCAGTAGAGAAGATACAAAAAAATTTTGTAATCATATGCAAATCCCAGTTTGGGAAGATCCTACAAATTCAGATCTTAAATTAAAAAGAAATTTAGTAAGAAAAAAAATTATTCCTACCTTAGAATTCATATATCCTGGTTGTTCTAAAAGGATAAATAATTTTTCCCAAAAAATGAGCAAATACAATAATGAACGTAATGATCTTAGTAAACTAGCGTATTTATATTGTAAAGATGTAAAAGGTATCGATAGGAATCTGCTAAATAGTATGTGTATTGAAGCGAGGTGCACAATCTTAAATAGATTTTTAAAAGAAATATCTGCGAAGCAATGTAGTTCTAAAAATTTGACAAAATTAGCAAGTTCAATTTATGAAAAAAATAAAGGTCAAATTAATCTGCAAAAGTTTTTAAAAATTGTTTGGGATAAAAACTATATAAATTTTGAAAAAAGTTAAGATGTTACAGCAGATCTTCTTCTTCTTGTTCTACCTTCAAATGAATCTTGTGTAGCAGTCTCAGCTGATGGATTCTGTGAAACTTTTGGACTTTTTTGGGTATTTTGAGGGTTATTTGAACTATTAGGATGATTATTGTTTGATTTCTTATGGAAATTACTATTATTTCTATTTCTATTGGGAAAATTTTGCTCTTCGGTAATCTTTGGAATATAAGCACGAGTTCCACTTGGAGCAGGTTGAACTAAACATAAAATAAGTGGTTCAACTTGTAATTCTCTTCTCATTCTTCTCGATAAACCATTTTCAATTTCTCTTTGTACACCAATCCAATCTACCTCAAAATTATTAGGCCCAGTTTGTCTGGATAATTGTTTCCATCTATTTTCTAAGACCCAGCTTATTTCTCGTTCTGTCCACATTGACATTTTTCTTGGCTCTGCAGTAGTAACAACTCCTCTTAAATTAACTCTGGGAGGAGCAACCATCTTCCCATCTGTACTAATAGGAGCTAAAACAGTTACTACACCATCACCAGCTAATTGCTGCCTTTCCTTTAATACTCGAGCATCTACTATGCCATTTCGTGAGTTATCAAGCAGTTCAACACCAGCTTTTACAGGATCACCCTTTTGAATAGAATTAGGTGTTAACTCAACTACATCTCCATTTTCAATAATTAAAATATTGTCCTTTGGAACCCCCATAGTTTGTGCACTCTTGCCATGACAAACAAGCATTCTATGTTCTCCATGAACAGGAACAAAAAACTTAGGTTTTGCGAGTGCCAACATTAACTTTTGATCTTCTTGAAAACCATGACCAGAAACATGAATATTCTCACCCTTTCCATAAACAACCTTTGCTCCGAGTTTCATTAATCTATCTATTGTATTAACAACAGAAATAGTATTACCAGGAATTGGGCTGGCTGAAAATATTACAGTATCAGTAGTCTTAAGACGAACATGCTGATGTTCACCACGAGAGATTCTGCTTAACGCTGCTAGAGGTTCTCCCTGACTTCCCGTCATTAATAATAAGGTTTCCCTATCTGGCAAATCTCTAATTTGCTTGATAGGAACAAACAAATCATCTGGACATTTCATATAACCAATATCTCTCGCCTTAGCAATAACATTTATCATCGATCTGCCTAACAAACCGACCTTTCTTCCGTGTTTCATGGCCAATTCTAAGATCATTGTCACTCTATGAACAGAACTAGCAAAAGTGGTAAGTATAACTCGTTCTTTTGCCTCTGCAATATGTTTTTCTAAAGAGGGATAGATAGTCTTCTCAGAAGGACAAAAACCTGGAACTTCGGCATTAGTCGAATCACTGAACATGCATAAAACACCCTTCTCTCCGTAATACACCATTCTTTCAATATCAAATTGCTCTCCATCTACTGGCATATGATCAAACTTAAAATCTCCCGTGAAAATAATTGTGCCAACAGGTGTTGTAACTGCTAAAGAAAAGCTATCGCAAATAGAATGGGTATTTCGAATAAATTCTACAGAAAAATGTTGTCCTACTTTTACAACATCCCTTGGATTTACTGTCTGTATAGTTGTTCTATCAGA
>CACEFS010000021.1 GCA_902558895.1 uncultured Prochlorococcus sp. | reverse complement strand
AGTTAGTAAAGCAGCTCTTGGGTGTAATTTTCAGCAATGCACTTTAGAGGAACTTAGAGAATATAAAAAGTTAATCGAAAGGTCAGTAGAGGAAGGGAAAGAAATTAGGCAAATAATGTTAGATATGCAGCGAAATGATAAAAGGTACAGCGACTACATAGAGCTCATAGATCAAAGACATAAAGAAATTAACAACTTAAAAAACGAAGCCGACAATTTTTGTTGGGCACATTTGGGAGAAATCGAATGACAATGAAGCATCTTGACTATGATCTACCTCCAGAAGATCAGGCAAAGACATTAAAGCTATTACATAAAGATGTTCTAGTTCCTGACTCTATTGAAAGTAAGTTAGACACTCTAGAAATAGAAGTTTTTAAACTATTTCAACCAGAGTGCAAGATTAAACCTTTAGACAGAATCATTCACATGAGGGATTTTTGTCAGAAAAAAGGTTTAAAACTTACAGACTCAGAAATTCGTCAAAAGATTTGGCAGGGCAGAAGGCTATCTGAAGGAGCTGTAGAAATGTATGAATGTAATCAAATAATTGATTGTCCAGAAGAAACTTGGGCATGGGAAGGAATCATTATGAGTGCTGATGCAAACTTGCTAATAAGTCTTCCAAAATGCGGAAAAACTACATTAATTATTGATTTAATAGCAACTTGGTCTAGAGGTAATGACGAGTTCTTAGGACAAAAACTTATTGGTAAATGTCCTCCTGTAATTATTGTCGGAACTGACATGACAACCAGTCGTTGGATGCCTCTACTTCATAGATTTGGATTGGCTGAAAAAGTAGCAGCTACAAAATATAAACCCATTGAGCCGATCGTAGGAGTATTTGCTGCAAATAACCCTCTACACCTAACTCAAGAAGGTTTAGAAAGAATTGCTGAAATAGCTAGAAACAATAAGGGGGCATTATTTTTATTCGATAGTTTTGCCAAACTTGTTGCTCCTCTAGGTTTAAAAGAATCTTCTGAGGATATAGCCCATCCTTTGGCCGATTTGCAAGAAGTATTAGCACCTTATCAATGCACTTCTATAATTATCCATCACTCAGGAAAGACCAAAGAAGATAGTCCAGTACTAGCCTCTAGAGGTTCTACTGCGTTAACTGCTGCGGTTAGTCAGATTATTTCCTTAAGTTGGTTTAAAAGGGAGGAGGACAGGCAAGACAAAAGAATATTGATGAGAACAATGGGCAGGGCAGAAGATATACAGCTATTAATGAGTCAAGAAACTTCTGGATGGATGCTAGAGGGAAGTGTCGCTGAAGAACTAAAAAAAGAAGAATTTAATAAAAAATTAGAAAAATTAACTGATAATCAAGCTGAAGTTTTTGAGTATGTCCAATCTGCTAATGGTAGGGAGGTTACTGCTACTGAGATACAAAACGAGTTAAATATAGTTACTCGATCAGGAGTAAGAATTTTACAGGCACTAGCTAAGAAAGGATTTTTGATACAAAACAAGTCATCAAATCCAGAATCTAGAGGCTCAGTTTTGACCTTTAAAATTAAACCTCTTTGAGGTCTGTGAGGTCGTGTGTTTTGTGAGGTTAGTGAGGGCAGTTATATATCTAACCGCACAAACCTCACTAACTGCATGGTACACAAACCTCATTTGAACTAACTAACTGCACAAACCTCACAAACCTCATTAATTATTATTTAGTGAATAAGATTATGTTAAGAAATTGTAATAATTAATTAGAGGCAATTAAGCTGCAATTAGTGCAATTTAAGGCTTTTTATAAGGCATTTAATATTAATAGACACAATATAAAAACAAATACAGATAAGACGCTAATTAAACCAATTAAATATCAACTAATAGACAGTTTTTTAGCTCAGAATTGTATAAGTTACATAAACATTATGCGTAGACCGCATAGACCAGAGAACGAGGCATTTAAGCGACTTAAGTCAGAGGATGCTTTGCAATCTGCACAATATCGGAGATACCTCCGAGAAACATCTGAGGATTTACATGGCCACTACAGAGACTAAACCTTATTTTCGTTTCTTAAGTATCGAAGACGAGGAAATTAAAGAGGACATCCTAACAATGAGTGTCTCCTCTGAATATCCTGTAAAACGAGGATTTGGAGAAGAAATCTTAGAACATACTCCAGAGGCAATCGACTTAAAGAGATTTAATGACAATGCACCAATACTTTGGAGCCACAATGTTTCTGAGCAAGTTGGTGTCATACTACGAGCCTATTTAGTTGATAAAAAACTAAAAGTAGATATGCGTTTTGGTAACTCTGCCAAAGCTAAAGAAATAGAGGCTGATGTTCGTCAAAAAATTATTAGGAACGTCAGTATCGGATATGCCGTCCACGAAATGGAAGAACGAGACGGCCAATTTTATGCGACAAAATGGGAGCCGTTAGAGGCTTCTTTTGTTTCGGTCGCAAGTGACCCCAATGTTGGAGTCCAGAGATCACAACCTCAAATTCAAAACACTATTCCTACTAAACAAATGGATTCAAGCAACACACAAGCAATTTCAACTATTAATAATGGTTGGGATGAGTACACCAGGGAAGCAGATCAGTTTTCCCTGGTTAACGCAATCAAAGCTCAAGCCTCTGGAGATTGGTCACAAGCAGGCAGAGAACGAGAAGTCGGCCAAGAACTTGCTCGCAAATATGGCACGAGGACAGCGACAGGAATTTTAGTACCAAATCATTCTTGGTCAAAAAGAACATTTGTTGCATCTTCTGCAAGTGCAGGCGGTAATTTAATCCAGACAGACGTTTTATCAGATCAATTCGTTGATGCACTAAGACCATATTCTGCGGTTATGGAAGCAGGGGCGACCATGATTACAGGATTGCAGGGCAATGTAAGTATCCCAAAAAGGGCAACATCTTCAACCGCAGAATGGTTCGGGGCAGATGATGCCGACTCAATTAGCGAGTCTGTTGGAACTTTTGGAACTGTCTCAATGGTTCCCAAGTCGATCGGAGTTTACAGCAAGTTCTCAAGACTTATGCAGCTTCAAAGTAATCCCAATATCGAAAATTTAATAAGACAAGATTTCTTAGAACTTATTGGAACTGGTATTGATGCTGCTGCTATCGCAGGCACAGGAAGTAGCTCACAGCCCACAGGAATTTTATCTGCTTCTGGAACTACAGTTTTAGCACTTGCGACAAACGGCTCGGCTGCTTCACTCGACAATCTTTTAACACTCAAGAAAAATGTTGGGGCTGCAAATGTTATTGATGATGGCACAATGGCCTACCTCACAAACAGCAAAGTCGAGTCCGCAATTTCACAATTAAAAGATGGCAACTCTGCTTATCATTTAAACCCCTACACAGCTCCATTAGGAGAACAAAAATTTGCAGGCAAAAGAATGTTAATTTCTAATAATGTTCCAAGCAACTTGAGCAAAGGTAGTGCAAGCGGAACTCTTAGTGCAATTATCTTTGGAAAGTTCTCAGATTTATTAATAGGCCAATGGTCTGGAATAGAAATTGAGACTGACATTTATTCTGATTTTGCAAAAGGAACTGTCGGAGTTAGAGCAATAACAACTATTGATATTGCTGTACGACACGGAGCAAGTTTTTCAATAATTAAGGACGCAATCGCTGCTTAATTGTTTTAGAGGCAGTTAAGTTATGGGTGTTTTCTTTCTCTAGCTTTCTTCCATAGTTCGGGCATAGTAGAACGACTTTTCTGCCTCTAATAACCCATTCTCAACAAGGATTTATCTGCCATATTTTGACACCCTATATATGGTATTTAGGTTCTTTTTTTCGCTTAGGGCAAGGGTAATTTCAGACCCCAAATTTTTTCTAGGCAGAGCATCCACATATAGTGGACACTTACAGTTCTCAATAAGCTAATTTAAGGCGATTTAAGGCAAAAAAAGGGCATATTATACCGCATTTACTTAGTTGTCACTTACTTTCTCATTAATCTCGAAAATGACTGTAAATTTGAAACCAGTTAATGTAAAACTTACAATTTCTGAGGCTGCTCGTGAGCTTGGTTACTCGTCCAGATCGCAACTTTATAACCTGATAAAAAGAGGTTATCTCAACAATTATTTATGGGTAGATGATAAAGGTAGAAAATATTTAGAAATGCACCCAGTAGGTCGAAAATCACTTAAAGAGTTTTTGCCTGCAATCATAAAATGGAGATCGGATTGCGTACATCTAAAAAGTTAACTGTCTACTATATGCAAAGTTGACGCTAAACAACTTTCGACCTTTCAGATGACGCTCAGTTGTAGACAAATAAAGTACCTTCGACTTTCAATATATTCGACTTTCAATATATTTTTCTAGCCTAGCCCTAAGTTCTTTTGATCTCTTTTTTATATATAGAACTTTTTTCTCATTAGTTAATTTTAAATTAATAATTACTCCGAAAAACAAAAACAACAATAATAAACTATAAATTAAAAATTCCATAGTGATATTAGTGGGAATTTTAGAATAGATAAATTATTTTAGGATTTTATTAAAATACGATTAAGGTTTCTTCTAAGTAGTAATTAATACTTAATAGCTGTCTGCCAGTAAGGATAAAGGCCTTGAGATTTTTCTCTAATAAGTTGCAATTTTCTGGAATTTATTTTTACTACGATCCCATCTGTTGGATAGTTATTAAATAGCTTTTTATCTGACCATTGCTTTCTATACATCTCGACTTGAGAAGTGAAGTTTAGACTTTTATATTCTGGAATCGTAAAACCTAATTTTTTTAAATATTTAAGTGAATCATGCTGATTTAATCTGCCATTAATTATCTGAAAAGCAGCAAAGCTAAGATGATCACTTTTACTATCACGACTCCGCATATAACCCGAAGCCTGTCGCTGTGAATAAGTTGGCCTGTCATACTCTGCTGGTGCATATAATTCCCCTCTAACTTGAAATAAACCTTTGATTTTTATGTTAGATGGAACATCTGGAATTGCTGCAATCTTTGCTGTGAGATCTGTGCCCTTACGACTAATTGCTTTAGATAATTGACCATCAATATATTGAATAGCAATGGCTGCACCATCAATCTTAGGCTCAATCACTAATCTCGTATTAGGCAATAAATCTTCAATAAATTCTTCGATTCTGTCTTTAGAAAGTGATGGCAGAGGCAATGATTTTCTATTGTTAAAATAATCGCATTTTGGTTCTATTCTTAAAAGATTTTTTTCTAACTTGTCGAACTCCTTATCTGTTATCAATGCACGACCTGCACGATATGCGTCATCATAATATTTAACTTTTTTTTCTAAAGAACTTGTCATGCTGCTAACTGTTTTGCAAACTTGTCACTTACTCCATCAGGAATAAATCTTGCATAACTTTGTTGATGCACTTCTGGAGTATGACCCATTACAAAACTAATCTCTCTAATACTTAGACCTAGTTCAACTGATCTTGCGTGGGCGGTCTTGGCGAACCGATGACGAAACGCATAGGGCACAAGTTCTTCTTTTAACTTTTCTGCTTGTTTTTTAAATTTAAGCCAAGTTTTGTTTCGTCTTAATCTTGTTCCTAATGCTTCCCCTGCTTTACCTTCTTTTCCTAATGGAGGTAACTCCTCATTATTTTTTATACGTTCCAGTAATTTCCAATCAATATAACCTTGCCCGTCTTTTACATATAAGGGAGATAATTTTCTAGGTTCTGTTGTTTCTCCTTTAATACCGCCCATAGACTTTTCATACATAGTCCATAGTTCTCCATCTTTAACAACTAAATATCTTAATTCCTCTGGACGAAGGCCAAAAGTTGATAATAATTGATATGCAAACTGCCATTTTTTGTCCGATTCAGATGCTATCAACTGCAATATTTGATTATCTGTTAGGGCATAGCCTATTCTTTTCTTTTTAAGAGTTTCGACAATTTTTACAGGAGCATAAATATTAGATAATTTGCCTCTTATAACTGCATACTCTAAAAACTTTTGTAATGCTCGTCTTGCGATTTGTCTTGATCTAGTACCATGCTCCCATTGAGCAAGTGCCTTAAGCATTAAGTCTTCTCCATCTACAGGTTTTTTCTTAGAAATTAATAGCTCTTTAGTTTTATTTAGTACAGGCTTATAAGATTTTTCCCATGTTTTCTTAGAAACAGTAGGAAGAAAAATTCTAAAGTCTTTTATTGTTTCGTCTAAATTTATATCTGACTTAGAGCTAGCAGTATTAACTATTTCGCAAGACTTAGCTAATGAATACTTACCTGTATCTGAGTAAAAGTTTTTATATATTTCTATTATTCTTCGGGCTGCATTGAATAAGCCTTTTTTATCCCACTCATATTCCAATATTCTTGATTGCTTTTTACCTTCATGTAAAACTTCTAACTTAACGCTTCCTCTACTTTCCGATATATACCACGCTGCTCCAGAGTGCATTTCTGCTCTCATTGCTTGTCTAGCAGCCTTTACCCAATCGTTAGTCTGTGTCTTTAGTGGCATGAGCACTAGGTCAATTAATATATCTATTGTGGGAAAAACGTGGGAAAAAGTCAACCTCTAGTGAACATTTGCGAACAATAGGAAACAATACTATATTGCTACTACTGTTGTTATGACTAGAAATCCTAGTTATAGCTTATTTTGACTGGGTGCTTTGGGAGCACTAGGTCGCAGGTTCGAATCCTGTCGCCCCGATAGTTATAGCAGTCGATCTCAGCAATATCAAAAATCAGTCTCATTGTATCCGTGGAATTTTCCGTGGATTGTGTCCAAAAAGTAATAAAGAATCCACGGAAGTATTTGGCATATATGCAATTTCTTGTTGAATACAGACAGAAACGGGCTATATTAATATCAATCGGATTGCAGCGAGTGACTTCTCGTTCTCTAAATATAGAGTAGGATTTGCCCCTTAATCGGGAGATTGTAAAAAGAGACCTCCGCCAACCCCCTCCCACTACCGCATTCAAGGAAACTGGTTTGTTCCTTTGCAATGAAAAATGGATTAATAGCTGGGGCTTCTTAAAGTGAAGTGATACGTAGTTTCTGGGGAGGGTCTGCAGATTAAACAAAAAATCTAATGTTTATTCTCAGATCATGGTTCAAACAACTTGGCTTCCTTTAGAGGATTTAGCAAAACAACTATATTGTTCAGAACGAAATATCTATAAGTTAAAAGCATCAGGAGTATTCCCACCAGGGACTTGCTTTTATCGAATAGGTAATGGACAAAAAAAAGGGAAATGTATCTATAGCCTGGAAAAGTGTAGAGAAGCTCTTTTAAAACATACTTCAGAAGAAAAGAAGGTAAAGGGTGCAAAATATAGTAAGAAAATGCTTAAAGACCTCGTTTCAAAAGAGGTTAAGTCATGAGTAAATACGAAAAGAGACTTGACTCTCATGAACTACAACTTCGTATTAGATATGAAAGGGCTTTTCATAAGAGCAAAGTTAACTGGTTGCAAGTAAAATTTCATCCAGTCACAGCTATATATATAGAAGACAAAAAAGAACAAAAATATCTTGCAGATTATGGTTTTAATCTTTTTCAAGCTTGGCGACCTAAAAAACACTTAATGAGTAACAACAACAGTGAACCAGAAAAACAAAAAATAATTGATCAGGAAAGAATTAAAAGAGAAAAAGCGGACTCAGAGGTATTCGACCTTAGTCCTTTTAGAAATTTTTATAAAAAAAAAATTATTCGCAACCCTTCAAAAAAAACGAACACCTACAAAGAATAAAACAAAAAGAATAAGGAGGGAATTTTGTGACTGATGAAATTACGAGAAATCCCCGCAGAATTAGTACTGGATTTCTTAATAAAATAAATTTCCCAAGAGGTTATGACGGAGATAGAAAAAAGAAGATTGATTCTGGAGATTTAGTAGAACTTTTAGTTGATAATTGTTCTCCACGGTTAACATACAATCTTCTAACTTTAGAACCTGAGTTTGATAAGTTATCTATTCCTTTAGATATGGTCGAGGATTTTTCAACTTATCTCAATATGTATGGATATACCATTAGAAAAGACTCTGCTTTTGATGGTCTATTAACAGCTGCTCGCCAGAATACATATCACCCAGTCAATGCATATCTAGAAAGGATTGCAGAAGATAAATCAATTAAACCAATTGTCATAGAAACAATTGCCTCCGACTACTTGGGAACTGACTCTAAGTTATATGACCAGATGCTGAAAATGACCCTAATTGGAGCAATTGCAAGAGTCAAAAATCGTGGTTGTAAGTTTGATAATTGTTGTGTATTGGTTGGTAAGCAAGGAACAGGAAAATCTACTTTTTGGAGATATTTAGCTTCTGATGAGTTCTTTGCTGATACATGGCAACCAAAGCCTCAAGATTTATCAATGATGCTGCAAAGATGTTGGATTTTTGAAATTGCAGAACTTGATAGGATCTCACCAAATTCAGAAAAAGCAGCAACATTAAAAGCTCTATTATCGAGTCCGATTGATACATTTAGAAGACCCTATGGAAGGAGTATTGGTTCTTATCCAAGACCATCAATAATGGTTTCAAGTTGTAATAGAACTGATTTCCTAAATGATCCAACAGGCTCTAGAAGGTATTGGGTAATAAATCTAGAAGGGAAATTAATTAATAATAAAAAGGTTTTTAACGATAGAGATCGAATCTGGAAAGCTGCTTTGCTGGCCTATAAAGAAGGCATGATATTGGATTTGCATGATGAATATAAAGAGGAAATAAATATAAGAAATTCAAATTTTGAAGCGGAGCACCCTTTTTATTCACGTATAGAAGAATGGACTAATAAAGAGCACAATAAATATAGATTTACGACTGTTCAAGCTTTGGTTAATAGCGGTTGTAGAAATGATGAACATGTAACAGATAAAGATGTGAAAGAAGCCGCAGATTGCCTAAGAAAATTAGGCCATGAGAAGAAGCAATATAGATTTGGTGGAAGAAAACCTTATTATTGGTTTCATCCAGAATGGTCATTTGAGCAAAAGAAAAAGGAGCCAAGAATCATAAAGTTACCTGATAAAGGCCATCATGAGATTTAGTGCCTTATGAGTCTTGGCAGAATAATTTTTATCTAAGACACTAAAAGAATGGAACCGATTTGGATTTAAGAGAATGTCTTATGTCTTATCTATTTCCACAAAAGATAATTATTTTTTATGTTTTTAATTTCTAGAGTTTATTAGGAATGACATAAGACATAAGGCAACATTAATTTTTAATATAGGTTCTTTCTAGTTTGCGGGTATGAGTGATTTCGGACCCCAAATTCCTCCTAGGTAAAAGACTGCATAGTTAGACACACTTTTACAAATTCCTGATCAGGTAAATGGACTAGAATCATTGCATAGCAGTTAATCTCAAATAATGTAATTTTTGTAAGATGAAACCAAAATCATTGCATTTGGAAGCTTATACTATTTCCGAAACGGCAAGAAAACTAGGCTATAAATCCACCAAAACAATCTATCGACTTCTCAAAAGAGATTTATTAGAAGACTATGTCTATTTAGAAAAATCAGGAAGAGTTTATCTTATGCTGGAGCCACTAAATAAAATTTCATTAAAGAAAAAAATTTTAGATAATATTCAAATAAGGAAAAATAACATTGTGAAGGGGGTAATCTGAGAAAAATATCTGAACCTAAGGTATCTGCAGAAAGATCAAGAAATATGTCTGCAATTAAATCTAAGAATACAAAGCCTGAAATTGCTGTTAGGAAACTTCTACATTCAATGGGATATAGATTCAGATTACATAGAAAAGATTTACCAGGTTCCCCTGATATTGTTCTGCCAAAATATAAAACAGTAATTTTTGTTCATGGATGTTTCTGGCATAGGCATGAAAATTGTAAGTATGCTTCTACTCCAAAAACAAGAAAAGAATTCTGGGAAAGTAAATTTAAAGCAAACGTAAAAAGAGACTTGGAAATTCAGGAAAAAATAAAAAATATTGGATGGCAATCTGTTGTTATTTGGGAATGTGAAATTAAAAAACAAGATAAATTAATAATAAAATTAGAAAATTTTTTAAATTTTTAAGATTTAATAAATCCATTATTTTCTACTCTCTCAAGAAGTTTTAATAGCTTTTGATATTCTTTTTTTGAACTTGGAATTTTATTAGGAATTGCACTAGCCCTACTTAATAATGACCAATCACTTTGGGAAAATAGAGTTCTTTGACTTCCATATTCCAACACTTTAGACCAGAATTTACCACCCAATTCAATTACATATTTTTCTAGATCAACTTCATTTTGAAATTTTTTTACTGTTAATCCTTCTTTTATAAGTAATTCATCTTTTTCTTTTGAAATTAAAAATTTATTTGAATTTGCGGGCAAATCATAATTTACAGTTTTAAAAATTTCCCAACATTTTTCTGTCTTACTATATTCTTTTATATCACTGGTAGCTCCAGGTGGAGGGTTATTAATATGGTCTAATGCTATTTTTGTTAAATCTATCAAGCATTCTTCAAGTTCTGAATTTATAGATTGATCATTCCATATCTTTTGATAATCAATATTCTTACTTTGTTTTTTAATTGAGAAAACTAACTTAGAAATACCATAAGCTACAATCGCTCTTCTATAACCTTTTTCATACCATTCTTGCTTAGGTACCAATTTTTCAATAGTTCTAAAAATCAATACTTTTGCCATTGAAACTCTAAAATATCTTTCATTAAAAATAGTATTGTCCTCTCCCTGCTTGACCCATTTCTCTGCATATCTTTTTGCAAAACTATCAAAACATTTTTGCTCTCCTCTGCAAACAATAAATGGATTCTGAGAAAAAGTTTCAGCAGTTATTGAAAGAGCTCCTTTATCAACCATTTGATTTTTTGGATAAACATTTTCAAATTTCTTTTTTTCAGATTGAGATGAAAAGCTTGACTTCTGTTGGGCATATTGACCTCTCGCCCTCTCATAAAACCATTTGGTTTGCATAATGGTTCCTTTCTTTTGAGGGGCAACAATTTTTCTGGATAAAGTTTCCATTAAAACTTGAAATGGGTGATTAGATGAAAAGTCAGTTGTCCTTACTTTATTTTGGGAATTTGCATATTCTGAAATTTTAGATACCAAATCACTCTCCTCTTTATCAAGATCAACTATTGTTAATTTCATTTGAATGTAGATGTCGCTAATATCAACTTTTTTTCTGAATGCTTCATGAATAGAAACTGTAGTTTGTCCTCCATTAACAATTTGGAAATCTTTTAAATAATTAATTACAAAACCATGTTTAGTAAGTTCTTTATCTACTTTTGAAGCTGTAGCAGTAATTCCATTATTAAAGCCAAAGAACATGGTTGGATTTTTTTCTATAGTATTTTTTATACCCTTATTTACTTGCCTTCTCGCCTGAAGGAATACTCGAACATTATTTTCTAGCAAACGATTTCTATATTTTTCATAAATATTTGCAATTATTTCTCCAGGCATAATGCACAAATAGCTATCAAATTCACTATTAATATTATGAGCTTGAAGTGCTCTGATGGATCCACCAAAATCCTTTAACTCAATTTCTATTGGTTCTTTTTCTCGACCAGATTCGATTAGCGTAGCTAATCTATTAATGTCCCAAGGAACAAAATCGGCATATATTCCATTAACAGGTATAGGTTCAAATTCTTGTTTTCTTACATTTAATGATTTATTAGAAATTACTATAATTTTTATTCTCTGAATTTGAGGCCATCTAAGTTTTATGATGTCAGCTAAGCCATATTCATCTGATGATTCATCTATTTCAGAAAATATCGTTCCATCTTGACTTTTAGAGATAAATTTTACAACTTTTTTACAAAGACTTTCGACATCAGCACGATTAATAACTTCAACTTCATTGTTATATGAATAATCGGAAACAATTAAATTAAGAACATAATCATGATCAATTGGATCACCCCCATAGCCATCAACACGCATACCATTTATATTGCAATAACTTTTATCTGCTGTATCTATAACTTCAGCCTTAATTAAATAATTTGTAAAAACCTCAAAAAAAGAAGTAAGCTCTAATTCGTTATAGGATTCTTTATGAGATTGAATATCTAAATTTAATTCTTTAAAAAATTCACCTATTTTTTCAGTCATTAATCAATCTGTTTTTTAATTTTATCCAAAAGTAATTCGTAAGTTATTTTGAATTCTTTTATATAAGACAAATCTAATAAATACTCTACTTTTGAAATTCCTGCAGAAATCTCACTTTTAACTATTCTTGGAAATTCTTTAGTGACAGAATAATAACTTATTTCTTCAATTTCCCATTTCTTATCTGAATAATCATCTTTAAATTCAAATCCAGCGTCTAGAAGTAGTTCATTATATTTTTCTAAATCAGCAAGATCATTATTAGTTATTATATCTTCTAATTCATAGCACCAATCCGTAAGAGTTTTACCATTTTTATTTGGTGATATTCCAAATACTGACAAAAACAACTCATCATTAGATATGAGTTCCAACTGATTTTCAGATGAGATACTAACGCTAGTTCCATCTCTTTTTATGGACTTTACTTCAACTTGCATTTTGTCTAAATAAAAATCTTTCGGTTGTGGGATTGGTCCTTTCCAAGAATCTAAAGAATCTCTTATCCCAATTGTTTGGAACAGAGTATTTTTTAGAAAATATAGTTCACCAATTAATCCTTTTTGCACCTCATCGGATAATCTTTTCTTGAAGCCCCCTTTCATAAGGGCTAGCCATCTATATGATCTTTGTATAAATATTCTTAAAGCATCACTTTCTTTTTCTTCTTTCTCACAAGAATCAATAAGTAACAAAACAAAATCATTGAAGATATCCCATTTACTATTGTCTAATAATTGAACATTCAGGTATGTTTTATCAGAGTCTTGTTGTTGACTTTTAGAAAAAGATATTTGCTTAAACTTTGGCAATTTATTTGGAGGAGGCACATCGTCTTTTGCAGTTTTTAATTCAAAAAGAAAGGAAAAGTTATGACCATTTTTAGTGGGTTGTTTATATCTCCAGAAATTATATTTATTTGACTCCTCACATAGGAATTGTCTGCTTACAGGAATATCCTCCCAAGGATTATATTTATTCATTTTCAATCTCCTTCGTAAAAGTCATCATCATCTTCTTCTTCATCATTGTATTTATCAATATATTCCCTTTGAAATGGTTTATTAACAATATATTCAACACTCGTCTCTTTTGAATCAGAGTCAGGGAATAATATTTCCCATGCTGCTATGCATTTATCATCTTCAATAAATTCATCACAAAATTTACTATTAGTCACTTTTCTTTTCTTTTTTTTCTCTTTTTCATCCCATACGTAATCTATTTCATCTTTATAAATATCTACTAAGAATAAAATTAGTAAAGGATTTCTATCTTTTGTGAAGTAAATAAATGGATTTATTTTTTTTGATTTTGTAGGATTCTCTTCTATAAATTTTTGTTCAACTATATTTATATCCTTTTGACTTAGGCCTACTTTTCCTATTTGTGGACCGGATATTTTATTATTTGAAGTTAACTTAATTATCTTCTTATCAGATCCAAGAAATCTTAATGTCCTATGCCCAGGAAGTATTTCTTGATCATTAAATTTAATCTTTCTCCTTGGCAGATTTCTCAAGGTATCTTTTGTATTGGAGGGAATATTCAAAAATACGTCCCAATTATTCAATTCATTATCTTCTCTTTTGCTTATATATTTCAAAAGTGGTCCTTTTGCTGATTGTATATTAGATGCCACGAAGGAATTTAAGTAATCTTTGATTTTATCTTTATTGATATCCTTTATCAGCACACCCGATTGACTATTAATTGAAGTAACTTTTAAATCCTGTTTATTTTCTTTTAAACAGAAACTTATAAGCTCTTCAGTAATTTTGAAATTATTTCTAAGAATATTCCTGTCTTTTGGGATATCCCAAGAACCTGTAAATTTGCCAGTAAAATCAACACTAACCTTTAACTTTTTACCTTCACCAATTTTACTTCTAGAAGTTATCATCAGCATCGAGTCAGGATGGTTTCTAACTTTTAATCCAAAATAATAAGGAGATAATTTTGATCTAGCCAAGTTAAGTAATTCTTGTTTTAGTTCACCTATCGCTCTAGTAATGTGGGTAAACGTGCAGATTTCTTCATCCCTCATCCATATTTTGCAAAGTTCGGTATATCCTTCTCTGTACCCAAACCATCTGCCCATCTGCAGATTAGTATCATACATTGTACTTTTTCTAAGAAAATAAGATATCGTAAGACCTTCTAAAGTTAAGCCTCTAGATAATGAAAATCCTCCAATCACAATTGGTGAAATTGGTGGAGTATTTTCACTTTTGTATTGGAGAATGTCTTTAGAGTAACTATTAATTTCTTTGACTATTGTTCTAGAGTAAGTTTTTAAAAGTGATTTTTTTATTTGTGACCAAGAAAAATTTATGTCTCCAAAGGTTGATTTGTAAACTTTAAACAAATTCAAAATTTCATCATCTAAATCATCTTTTAACCCACAATTTGTTCTAATAGCATTTTTAATATTCTCTACTAGTTCCAAAACCTCAAATTTTAGCTTATTTTGAACATTTGCGAATCTTGTGACATTGATCATCATTGAGCTGTCATTTTTTTCAAATATGCCTTTTTGATCTTTTATTGCATTTGCTATGAAAAATGCTCTAATTGCCTTTTTCAGTGAGGGGGGCATCAGTGGTTGGAAATCAATTTTATGTTTTATTGGAATAAAATCTTCATTGTCCCAAATTGGCAGAAGGAATTCATAAGCATCAGTATTTTGATCATTGGTATTTCTATCATTAAAAATACTTTCAGGACCAAAGTAATTTGAAGGAGGTTCTAAGCCAACTATAAAATCTCTTGGAAAAAGATCTTTGCCATACATCTCATCATCAGAATCGGGATCTATGAAAATATTTGCAAATGGAGTTGCTGTATAACCTATATAGCTATTATTTGAAAAAAGTTCTAATATTTCTCTAATTCGTTTATTAATCATAGTTATCAAGGCTTTATTCTCATTTCTTTTTTTCTGAGAAGCAGCAGTGTTGATGGAAGCATTATCTGCTTCATCATCAATAAGCAAAAGTGGTAGTTTGATTTTTTCTTCACCTATTAGAGCGGGACTGCTCTTCAACCAATCAAGAAGATTTTTTAAAATATCTTTATTTTTCTTGATAACAAAAACCACTGGTTGTTTTAGATTTTTTTCAATTTTTAATGCACCTTGTCTGGCTTGCTCAATGTTGAAGTCATACTCTTTAAAAGTTAAAGTTACTACGCGATTTATTGATTTGTCTGAGTACAAACCAACTCCAATCTTTGAGTATCGTAAAGTTGCCATATTTTTTTCTTCGCCTATGAATCCTTCATTAATTCTCTGTTGAGATTGACTTCTTAAATTTTCATTATTGCCTGCAATAACAATAATAATTTTGTAACCATGATCTACTGCTTCATTTATTAATCCAATATAATTTGAAGTCTTACCACTTTGAACTGATCCCACAACCATCCCTTTTCTATCCCATGCTTTTTCATTTTTTGGATCTCCACAATTAGAAAGAATAAGTTCAATATTTTCCCTTTGCCTTAATACAGTAGGTTTTGAAAATCTTTTTTGCTCAAGAAGTAGTCTTTCGTATCTTTGTGAATATTTTCTTTCTGTTTTTTCTTTTCTTTCTTCATTAAGCCATTCTTCAAAATTAGTTTCTTCCTCTTTTATACATGTTGCAAGATTCATTTTCACACCAACAGTTATTAAAATATTTCTTATGACAGTTTGGATATCTTTTTTTGTTAAGGTTGAATATCTAGGATTCTTAGCTTCATTAAATAATTCTTTCTCAATCCGATCTTCTGTTTGATCTTTTTCCTCTAGAGATTGCACAATTATAATGCTCATACTCTCAAACATTTCAAGCAGTTTTTCCTTATTCATAAATTTCCCTCGAGCTGCTCCCAATTAGATTTAAAGGGTTCACTAAACCTAATTTTATTAATTATTTCTTCTTTAGAAAAATCAGTCTTTTCTAGTAGTGTTTTGATCATATCTTTGGCATGTTCCAATAGCTCTTGGTTTGGAAGTTCTTTGATTTCTATATTTTTAGGAGCTTCAGAATAATCTGTATAAATTGAACTTAAAGGTATTGTTGAATCTATTAAATCTAAAATTTCATCAAATCCTTTTTTATTATCTTCAATCAATTGTTTTTTAAAAGATTCTATTTTTGGATGTTCTTTACTAACTGAATATTGAATTTTATGATCATTTATGATTCTTTCCCAAATAGGTAAAGCGTCTTGATTATGTAGCTTAGCGCCTCTATTACTAATTTTTTTCTTTGCTGGTGCAGTAAATCTATCAACTATTTTTTTAATTTGCTTCTAACCGTTAGAGGTGGTTCCGCTGAACTCTTTTTAACATCTATTTGCCAAAACTCATCACAAGTATTATCAATATCTATAGCTATACGACTCAATTTTGTTTCCTCTTTTTTTGCTCTTAATTTAAACCATGTTCCCTTAACTATTAATCTATTATTTCTATAAAGGTAGAAACCTTGATTAGCTAAATATCCCTCTTTACCAGCATATAATTCCCACTCAAAATTATTAACTTTCTGATGATGAGGCAATGTATAAGCCTGAACTTTACAGGAAGTATTTAAATCATCGATTATCTCGAGGGGAAGCTTCTCTGATCTTTCAACAAAAAAAGGATTATAGGCTTTGCATCCGATGTTATTCAAATTAATAGCAATTTTCTTAGTTTTTTCTCCAGCTAAGAATCTATGAAAATAAAGTGAAATATGTTTTTCTAAATCATTTATTAAATTATTAAAGTAATTTTGTGCGTCTACTTTATTCTTTTTTTCTAAAGTATCTATTAGTTCCCACTTAACAATGGTTCCTTGGTATTCTAAGGTGTCAAATTCTTTGAGTTCAGTTAAGTCAATTGTTAAATCATTTTCTTTTACTACTTTTTCAAGATCATATATTGCTTTCAAAATTTTTTCATTTTGCTTTGTGATTACAGTTAATTTTTTACATTGAGAAAATGATGCAGTTTTAAGTCCAAGGCCAAATCTTCCCAAATCATCGCGATCTCTTATCTCCTTTTTGCTTTTACTACCCAAAACCATAGCATTTATAAGTTCTTCATAATTCATCCCAATTCCATTATCAATTATTTCTACATATGGATTGATTCCATCCCAATTACAATTTATTGATATCTCTGTAGCGTTTGCAGTTATTGAATTATCAATAATATCTGAAATGGCATTTTCAAATGAATATCCAATACTCCTCAAGCTTATAACCAAGGCGCTTATATTTGGATTAACGCTTATGTCTGCCAAGGATTAAAGAATTTCTAATAAAATATACTTTTTCTCTATATCTTTCAACTTGATGTTAAGGCTTATGATTATTTAGAGATTTTGGATATTCTTTCTCAAATTGCTTTTGTAGTTTATGATCAATTTGTTTTTTCAGAGATGTTAATTTTTTGTCCTTTCGTCAAGTAATTCTTTACAACGCAAAGTTTCTCTTTTAAGTTCATTTAAAAGTCATTGAAATTTTTTTGTCATGAGGCTATCGATGTATTTGAAGTTGGAATTTTAGAAATTTGATCTTTTGAACCAACGAAATTGATTGCTGAATTGGCTTTGATTATTTTTTCAATTATTTCATCTTTTTTATCTTGTTTTGATAAGGCAAGTAATGAGCAATAGCCTGTTCCTTCTCTATCGGTTTCTAGTAAATGACCTATATGTATATCTCTATTCATATTGCTGAATTTTAAAATTTCATGATCAATATCCATAATATGAGCAATAATTCTGCTAATTAATATGGATTGTTTTATCTCTGTGGTTAATCCAACTGTAGCCAGTGCTCCTCTTACCGAATTCCTGGAAAACAAATCATATTCTTTTCTTGCGATTTGACTCCAGTCGATTTCATCTTTAATAAGTTCTCCAGCAATCAGTTCTAGTGAAGGTATATATCTTTCAAGACTAAAACTTTTTATTTTCATTTTTCTGGCTTTATCTTGCAGAAAAATTTCAGGATTAGGCCAAAAGTTTTTTAATCTTTGATAGGTATCTTTTTTCCTTTTTTCAAGATCTTTATCTCCTAAGATCGCAGGTTTATTTTTTTCTTTAGTATTTTTTTTGAAAGTCTCTGGCAGTAAATTTCCAAGACATGCATTCCATGCCCTTATATTGCTTGGAATTATTTTTCTACCTTCCCTTTTTTTTGTCCATATAAGTTCAACTTCTTTTTTATTTGATTCATACCAGTTAATTAGATTTTCTCTAAGTTTGGGAACTATATCAGGTTGGGTAAATTCTTTCTCATTTTTAATTGATTTCAGTAAAGATTTGCCGAGTTCAAAAGCAACAATCGGTGCAACGGCTTCTCCAATTTGGTGGAATCTATGTGAAGGCCCTCCATAAAAATTGAACCCATCAGGAAAAGACTGAACTCTTGCCGCTTCTCTAACTGAAAGGGTCCTATTCTGATGAGGGTGAATATACCAGTAACCATCTTTTGACATATGGGCAGTTATTGTCAGACATGGTTCATTAGGTTTGAGGATATTGTATTTATCACCAAAACTAATTTTCTGACTTTGCTTTACTTTCTTGCCTTCTCTGAAAGCTTTGCTCGTAACTGAATATCTTCTTTGCTCTTCTGATAATTGGGAATATTTGATCCCGGTTGATCGCATTAATTTAAATGTCTCAAGATCATCATCTCTAACTTTTCTTATAAGGTGATCGTGAATCATCTCATCACCAATATCCAACCAATCCCTCATTAATTGCTGATAATCGTTTTTTGGCCCTTCATAGCTAAATTTTTCATCCCACTTTTCATCCCATCCTCCTTTGAGTGGAGGGAGATCCGAAATTGCCTCGTCTAATGTGACTGCCTCTTCGACAGAATCATATTTTGGCTTTGGCCATTTCAAAGGAGCGCATTCATTTATTTTTGTTCCGGAAATAAATAATCTTGGCCTTAGTTGAGGCACTCCATATTGCCATGCATAAATCAATTTAGGATTTATTCGATAGCCAGCTTTCTCAGCTCTATTAATAATTGATCTATATATTTCCTGCTCACCTGTCTGCGCAATATCAGTAACATTCTCCATTAGAAAAGCTTTTGGTTTAACCTGCTCCACTATCGAAATAAATGATTCCCATAATTCTCTTCTATCTTCATTCAGTTCCTGATGTTGAGCAGAAACTTCTTCGTTATGTTTTCTCCATTTGATATTTCGGGAGAAAGGCTGACATGGTGGTCCACCTGCAATAAGTGATATTTCTCCACACTTATTAAGTTGTTCTGAAATCTCATTAATTACTTTTCTTTTGCTTAAATCGCATTCATATGAACATCCACCAAAGTGATGTCTGTGAGTCATTATTGAATCGTTTCTGATATCGCAGGCCAGTATTACATCAAAATTTGCACGATGCAGTCCAAGGCTTAAACCACCGGCACCTGAAAAAAGGTCAACAGCAAAATAAGGTTCTTTTTTTATTGATCGAACTTTTGCTGCATATTCAGGAAGATCATTAAAACTGCATGAATCTACATGTGCCTCAAGTTCTGATGAAGGCCCTCTTACAGGACTTAATCTGTGAGGATCACTTTTCCCTACTGCATTTTTATGAATCATGCGACCTCTTCACTCTGAGTATCAATTAGCTGCTGGAGTTGT
>CACEFS010000020.1 GCA_902558895.1 uncultured Prochlorococcus sp. | reverse complement strand
GGCAGGGTTACAAATCCAGAACAAGCAGGTAAATACTTTTCAAAAGTAAATGATGTCGTTGTTAAAGATTGCGGAGCAAAGACATTATCAGTTGATTTCGAGACTGATGTTAGAGAGGGATATGACGGGCCTTTCTCTGTACTTTCACAATTCCCTAGTAAACAAGCAGCAATTGATTGTTATGAAGGACCATATCAAGAATTAATTCCATTAAGAAAAGGAGCTTTAGATATGAATTTTCGAATAATTGAAAGAAATAGATAAAAAAAGAGGAGTAGGCTGCACCAAAGCCCCTAAAATAACCGCACTTCGTAAACATAGTATTAACTTTTGATTGATTGACAGTCGTTATAAAATAAGGAGCAATAAGCTCCTTTTGTTATTCCAAGTCAGAAGTTAATTTAAATTTAAAATATAAACTTTCTTTAAATAATTCTTAAATCTGATGTGAGATTTTTAAGAAAATTAAATTAGTTTTCTTGAAATTATTCTCTGCTTATTTGATCTTAATGATTAGTATTTACATCACTGGATGTTATTCAAAAATTAATACTTGTTCTGAATGGAAATTAGGCAATATTTCTTATAAATTAGCATCAAATAAATTAGGTTTAAAAAATGGGGTAGATGAATATGGTTTAGATGGTGTTCAATATCTTAATGTATCAAAATTTTGTGGTGGCTTAGATTTTTCAAAATAAATCAAATGCTTACTACTTGCACCGCTATATTAAATACTTTTGACAGTCGATCTAAAATAAGGGGCAATTATCTCCTTTTAATTAGCTATCTTTAAAAAGATATTCGAAATTTTAAAAGCAAATAAAAAAATATTTCTATAAAGATGGAATTACCAGAAGCAATTCTTTTTGATTTAGATGGGGTATTACTAGATACAGAACCATTACTAGCTAATGCCTGGTATGAAACCGCAAAAGAATATAATTACTATTTATCAAACGATAAATTACTAGAATTAAAAGGAAGAAGAAGAATAGATTGCGCAAAAATAGTTTTCAAATGGATAAATGAAGAAATCACAATAGAAGAATTACTCATTACTCAAAAGTTAAAAGTAGATAAAGTACTTACTAAAGCAAAACCTTTTAAAGGAGCAATAGAATTAATCAAATTTTGTATAAATACAAAATTACCAATTGCACTAGTAACAAGTAGTAGTAGTGAAAGTTTTAAAATAAAAAGCTCTGCAAATCCCTGGTTAAATTTATTCAATACAAAGGTTCTTGGAGATGATAAATTCATTTCTGATGGCAAGCCTTCGCCTGATCCTTATTTGAGAGCATTAAAAATATTGGATGTAGATCCAAGGAAATCATGGGTTATAGAAGACTCATATGCAGGATCTATCTCAGGACTTAAAGCGGAATGTAATTTAATGTTTTTTTCAAAAGATATTGAAATACTAAATAAATTAATAAATGAATTTAACCAAGAAAAGATTCAAAAAATTAATGATTTATCAGAAATTATTTATTATTTAAAGTTATATAAAGGATTTTAAATCAATCTAATAAATTTGCTAATTCTTCTAATATTTTTTCCTTAGGTAATTCTTCCAACAAGACAAATAAATGAAACGCTTGATATTAACTCGACCCAAAGACTAAATTAATGGAATTTTTAAAGGAGCTTTGTCAGAATCATTATGACCCATACCATGCAATTCTTGGTATAGGTGGAGTAATAGAATTGTTGGTAATTTATAATCAATTACTCAATAAATATCATTAATCACAAACCATCGTGGATTAAGCAGCATCAGATATATTGTTATTCGTATCTTCAATCTTTTCAATCTCTTTAATCATTTCCTCTATCCATAAAGTATTATCTTCTGATCTCTTTTTAAAATAAGAAATCTTAGGTTGATTGATTTCTAATGTCTCATAATCTCCACTCATAAAATTTTCCTAAATTAATAACCCTTTAAACTTTAGTTAGTTTATTTATTAGTTTTACTAAGGGGAAAATAAGAAAAAATTAATTTATGGTTAATATGAACTAAGACAAGTTAAATATTATTTATAAAAATATCGGAAACACTTAATTTACCTAATGCTAACCACCAGTACAGAAACGAACCGCATCAGCTGTTGGCGAACCAGTCGCTTTTATTTCTTCAACACATTCATTAAAGAACTTAGATTCTTTTTTTAATGAGCAAAAGCTTAATGCAATAGCTACTAAGGCAACAGCTGATACAACTGCTGATCCTAGTTGAATCACTCCGTAAGCAAGCATAGTTTTATTCTTTTTAAAATCTTTTTTTGTATCTTTCTTTTTATCAGACATTTTTTTTTAAATTCCGAGCTTATTATATTCAACTAAATAACTAAACTCCACATAAAGAAAAGGTAAGTTATAAAGTTAAATGTTAAATGAATATTGTTATTCCAATAACCAAATTCTGAAGAGGAAAAGCTCAAACTAAAAAGTAGAAAAAGTGATGAGAAAATTAATTAAAAATTTATTTGAAATTAATTATTTTGTGATTGGTTTTTGAAAATAATTTAATTTCTTAAAGATAACTTTTTCTTAAATTATTTTTAAATTTCATATGACATAAATATAGATAATTGAATAATCTTAATGCATATTGATCATGCAGTGTTTCTAGAGGATTTATGCCCTAAGCTCAAATTAAGATTTTGGAGAAAGTCTATTCATACATTTACCAGCAAAAGATGCATATATTGCGGAAAACCTTCAGAATCTATTGATCATATATTGCCACGAAGTCAAGGAGGATTAAACATAACAGAAAATTGCGTTCCAGCTTGTCTTTCATGCAATGGAAACAAATCAGACGAGAATGTTTTTTCTTGGTACAGAAAGAAAAATTTTTATGACCCTCGAAGAGCAATGGCTATTAGAGCATGGTTAGAGGGAGATTTAAGATTATCTATAAGATTATTAGAATGGGCTAATAAAGAAATTAAGGAAAATAAAGCAAATTTTGAACAAGAAGAATCAAATCTAGAAGCTGCTTAACTATCAAAGATAATTAAGTTAATGGAATATATTAAATATAAATAAGAGAAAAACAGAAAAAACTTTTTCAGGAAAGCTTTGTAGTTTTTGACTAGAATAATCCATTACTTCTGCTATTTCCAAATCAGAGAGATAAAACAATAAAGGAATGCATTAACTCTGCAAGGAAATTAGAAAAAAGAAAAAATCATCATTTGTTTATATTTTGAGGAACTAATAACTAAATTTAAACTTGATATATTATGGAATTTTTTATGCGTAAAATTACAAAATTCATTTTCATCTGAATAGTTAATTAAATCAACTGCATTAATATTTGAATCAAACCACAGGTCATAGTCTATATAATTTGGCTCTGCAAAATAAGTCATACCAAATTTATTTCAAAAAGAAAAAGCTTCTCTATTTCGTGTGAGGAGAATATAGAAGCTACCTAAGCTTAAAAGATTTAATGAACTCTTCTTTAAGAATTAAATAAGATACGAATAAGAAAAAATAAAATATTATTTTAATTTAAAAATATGATTAGTTTACTTGCTGCATACTATAAAAAACTGCCTCCAAGACCACTGCTTTGCTTTAGAAGAATTGAATGCATTATTAGAATCACATTTTAAAGTTATAAGCAAGTTATGAATTGTTTAAAAGAAAAAAAAAGAAACAAAAAGAAAGGAATTTTTGCGCTGCTGAAAATTACACGTTTACAGTTATGGATGGTTTAGATGAGGCTACAAAACTAAGAAGAGCAATGGGTATGTAATATATATCTAAAAATTTCCTACTCGTTTTATATAGCGAATAAAGAGTTAGAGTAAGAATAATGGAAGCATTTGATTGGAGATAACTTCACTAGTCCAAAGCAGCTATTTTTACCTTTATAAGAAATTAAATTATTTCCTATCCAGTCGATTTATTAAAAAGGAGCTATTCATTGCCATTAAACAGAAAGAGTGATTTTATTATTCTTTATCATAGATCTCCTTTTGATGAAACTAGAGACAAGTTGGGTAAGAAGAAATGGATAGATCAAAAAAGTCCCAATGGAATTATACCCACTTTAAGGAATATTTTTAGAGATAAAGCAGAAGGTACATGGATAGCCTGGCGTGAAGTAAAAGATATTGATAATGAAGAAGACGAAATAACTAGAATTAATCAAGAAACATCGTTTGATTTATTAAGAATTCCATTAAATAAAAAAGAAATAAGGAGTTTTTATCATGTAACCTCAAAAGAGTCTTTTTGGCCTATTCTCCATACATTCCCTAACTACTTCGATGTTAATAATGCAGATTGGAAAATATTTGAAGAGGTAAACAAAAGATTTGCAAAAGCTGCCTGTAATCAAGCAGAGAAATCAGCAACAATTTGGATACACGATTACAATTTATGGCTTGCGCCTTTCTATATTCGGAAAAACAGGCCTGATATTAAAATTATTTTTTTTCACCATACTCCATTCCCTGGGACCGATGTATTTGCGATTCTACCTTGGAGAAATCAAATATTAGAAAGTCTACTTTCATGTGATGTAGTTGGATTTCATATTCCGAGATATGCAGAAAACTTTTCAAGAGCGGCAAGCTCTCTTGTGGGAGCAAAAAAAGGTTCTAAAGAGTCTGTTAGTAAAAAATTTATCTTAGTAGGAAGCGCACTCTCAGAACCATCTTTTACTCCATATCTACACTATGGTGGTAGAAAGACACAAATAATCTCTTCCCCAGTTGGGACTTCTCCAGATGTAATAGCTAATATAATTAAAAGTAAGAAGGTAGAGAAATATATTCAAAAGATTAAAGAAGGTACAAAAAAAGGACGTAAGCTGATTTTGTCAGCTAGTAGAGTTGACTACACAAAAGGTAACGAAGAATTGCTTTTGGCATTTGAACGTTTATTGGAGAATAGAAAAGACTTGCATGGAGAAATTGTATTAATGATTGCATGCGTTTCAGCTGCGAGCGGAATGAAAATATATAAGGAAACCAAAAGAGGAATAGAAGAAATTGTGGGTCGAATTAACGGAAAATTTGGTCTTATTGATTGGGTTCCAATACGTCTATCAACTAGAAGAATTCCTTATGAAGAATTGGTTGCTTGGTTTACTCAAGCAGATATTTGCTGGATTACGCCTCTTCGAGATGGCTTAAATCTTGTCGCCAAAGAATATGTGGCAGCAAGAAAAGGTAAACCAGGAGTTCTTGTTTTATCGGAGTTTACAGGAGCCTCCGTAATGTTAAATGGGGCAATTCTAACTAACCCTTATTCTCAAAATAAAATGGATGCATCCATTAATGAAGCAATTTCAATGTCGCTGGAAGAACAATTAGAGAGAATTGAGATGATGACATCAGCAGTAGATTCATTCACTGTACAGGACTGGGCAGAAGAGCAAATTAAGTCTATTGATCTTTATTCATAAAACTCTATTATCAAAAGAAAGTTCAATAAATTATCTTTGTCTTCATGACTGAGATAATTAAGGCGACCCACTTTTCCGAAGTTGTCAAAGATTAGCAAAATCTCGTTTTATGTCGATCGCAAAAGACCAATTAAATTAGGAGCAAAAATTTTGCTCAGATAATGCAATAGGGGTTGCTGAAAGACTTACTGCAAAATAATCTATTGCGTTTAAATTCCTTTACTGATTTTGAATAGATATTAGCTGTAAGGATCGCTCCAAAATTAACTAAAACTACAGTCAAGACCAGAGCTCGATAGCGAGGTTGGTCATAAGATTACCCTCCTTAAACTTATATAAAAACTCTATAACGACTTTGTAAGTATTGAATAGAGTTTAAATTCTTATTTTTGGGAGTCTAAATCTTTCTTAGTTAGTTACTTTTTTCCCCTTAGCGATCATTACTACTGGTACTAAGAGATAAGTAAAGAAAGAGATTAAGAAAATGTCTATGTTCATTGGTTTTTACTAAAAATTTTTTAAATCTTGCTCTATTTTCTCAAGTTTTTTGTTTAGTTCTGTTTTCTCCTTCAAAAGAGCTTTTTTCTTTAATTGAAGTTCTTTGTTAAATGGAGAACTGAAGTACTTTTTGTAAGCTAGAAAAAATACAGCCAGTGCTACAACAATCCCTATCGCGCCAATTATTAGTATGGGCGAAGATGGAAAATCGTAGAATGGTACAGAAAGTAAAAGCATTTAGACAAAACCTGGTATTATTTGGCCTGTTGTTAAGTAAGCTCCGACAGCAGCAATTAGTCCAAGCATTGCAAATCTGCCATTGAGAGTTTCTGCAACAACTTTTTCTTTTTCGATTGTTTTTACTTTAGGGTTTGAATTTGTCATTGGATTTGAAATTAGATAGTTTAAATTTTCGTTTTGAAATTGCTTGGTTAGATAAGCAACGAGGATAGCTGTGAAGAATACGATTACAGCTAAAAAGCCTGAAAGAGGAGACATTAAAAAATACCTGGAATTATTTGACCTGTAGTTACATAAGCTCCCAAAAGTGCAACTAAACCAATCATTGCCCAACGACCATTAACTTTTTCTGCGTTTTGAGGATATCCATCATAAGAAACAGATTGATCAAAATAAGGACGAGGCTCAGTTGGGAAAATATTTTGCCTTCCGCCTGATTCTGTAGTTATGTATGAAGAATTAGTCATTAGTTAAATAATTTAATTGTTAACAAAATTAACATTCTTATTAACTAATGTAAAGGAAAAGGTTAAAAATATGTGTAATTCGGTACTTTTAAATCAATATTGATACAGATCCGTAACAGTTAATAAATTATTTTTAAAGTTGAAGCTAATAATTAAAAGATCATGGAGATATGAAAAAGCTTCCTCGGATTTGTTTTTAATTGATCAAAATTAAAGGATGACAGATCCTATTCTCTACTTATCAATGATCCTTGGGCTGGGAGGCGTTTATGTCTTAATTGCCTCGTTCAATGATGACGACGATGACAGTGATGGCGATGGTGAAAAATATGTTTTTAATCTCGAATATGCAAAGGTTGGAAGATAGCTTTAATAAGTTCAATTTGTAGAGGGTATGAGAGTAAGCACCACTATATAAAATACGATTGACATTCGTTCTAAAATTAGGGGTAATTAGCTCCTTTTTTATGTCAAGTACTCAAGCAATAGAAAATTTAATTAATGGTTATGCAACCAGTGGAGATTCTTCTTTTCTAATACCGAATGCAACTGAAGATTTTTTGGCTGTAAGGCCAAGTGGAAATCCAATCTCTGCGCAGGGATTAGTGGGAATGTTTGATAGTAAAGACCTAGTTGCAGAATCTTCAAAACTAATCAAAACCCACAAAATTGAAATTTACGGTGGGATAGCATACGCGGTTTTCACTTTGAATGAAATCTTTAGTTTCAAAGGGAATCAAAATAAAGATCTTTCAACTTATACTTGCATTTTTAAAAATGAAAACGGTACATGGAAATATGCCTGGATGCAAAGATCGCAAGGAACTACTGATATGAAAACTTGGGAATAAATGAAACTCTTACTACTTGCACCGCTAATAGTTAATAATTGTCAGTCAACTTAGAGAGAATCGTATATCATTTACAAAAACAATACTTTAAATGAAAAAAACTTTTTTAATTGGTTTAATTGCTGGCATTGCTGGTCTTGCGATTGGTTATAAAGTTCCAAAAGACAAGAATGCTGGTTATGTAATGATTTCTGGCAGGATTACAAATCAAGAACAAGCAGGTAAATACTTTGAAGCAGTAAATGACGTTGTTGTTAAAGGTTGCGGAGCAAAGACATTATCAGTTGACTTCGAGACTGATGTTAGAGAGGGATATGATGGCCCGTTTTCTGTTCTTTCAAAATTTCCAAGTAAACAAGCAGTAATTGATTGTTATGAAGGACCATATCAAGAATTAATTCCTTTAAGAGAAGGGGCTATTGAGATGAATTTTAGGATAGTCGAGAGAAATAGATAAGTTTTAATATATATAAGTAGTATTTTTTTTAATGAATAGAGACTCTAGAAAGGTAACTGAGGAAGCATGGTTAATATGTCCTAACTGGACTGAGGTAAGAAGATTTACAAAGAATAAGAATAATAAGGACAAGTTTTTTGAGTATATGTTTGTTGATTGTGGAATTGTTGTTGGTGCACATGGCGACAAACCACCGCTTATGAAAACAAGAAAAGAAATTAAAATAGAAGATGCTCGCATAGAGTATCAAAAATTAATTACGGCTGGATGGCAAGTTACCGAGCCAAAATGGTAGGCACAATTTAGATCAAACAAGCTACCCCTAAAGCTACCCTTTCTCAACTTGAGACATAGACATAAAAAAAGAGAGTTTGGGCAACTCTCTACTATAACTTGGTTTTTAAGAGTCGGGGCGACAGGATTCGAACCTGCGACCTAGTGCTCCCAAAGCACTTATTAAAAATACCTCCTATGAGTTCTTCTGAAAAATTGGCAGGTTTAGTGAAATTTGCTTTTATGAGTATAGAGTTATTATTATTATGCAAATCTCATTTTTTGCGAAAGTAGTTTTATTTTTAGCTCTTTATTTTATTTCTGATATATCAATTAAAAATAATATTTTTAGAAAAGTAATGAATAGAGCTAATAGAGCTAAAAAAGTTTAAATTTTAAATGGAATTTTTAACTAACCTTTGAAATAATTCACCAACTACAGTAATGGGAATATAGGTGCAGGAATATTTTTATTATGAGGAATTTATATATCTTTACTCCAGACATATCAATAAATTAGTTAATTATTTTTTTTAATTTTTTCTAGATTCCATTTATCAAATATTAATTTCATTCATCTTTCGTAGTATCTTACTTTCTTTGCGAAAGGTAGTTGTTGAATAATTATCCCAAAGGGAAATTTAAAAAAAGAAGAAACATAAACAAAATAAAACTCGACAAATGATGGTTTTGGTGGGAGAGGTAAATTTTTTATATATGCCCAATCAATGCAAGGTTTTAATTGCTTATCACTAGCGATAATATTTTTTTTACATCTCCACCAAGAGAACATATAAATGCAAATGAAAATCGGTAACGGAAGAAGTCGCAATATTAAATATCAATATTTAAAAGCCATCTGCCAATAAGGATAGCAACCATTACTATTTATCTATATAAAGTAGGCTTATATCCTAAAAAATTCAATAGAATTCTATAAAGTCTAGGGAAAAACCATAAGAAAACCCCCTAAAACGGAGGGCATTTTCCCAATTATTTCTCAAGGTGGGTTTTGGCCTTCACTGAAAAGTAGGATGCACAAAATATATATTGAAGCAACCATGAATCAAGGTCTTGGTTCTGATGATCCAGAAGAGTTGACTTACTACAACAAAATCAGAAAAGAGATGGATGATATGAAAAAACAACCAATTAAAAAAGGAATTTCCTCAATTCGAATACCACCGAAGGAATGGATAAATGAACCTGAATTCTTTTTTATTAATTGATGGGAGTTTGATGCTTATTGGTCTACCTTTATTATTGATTCTTAAAGGCAAAAATTGATCAAAAGTTTTTTACATTTTACCCATATTTAAATTCAATTGTTGACCCTTTATCCGTATATGGGAGTACTTCAAACCGTACATATTTATTAGTCGAATGGCCTCTCATACTAGTTAGAACATAAATGTAGTCGTCATTAGCAAATGTCTACCAAATCCACACCAAAAGAAGATTATAAATCTGAGATTGAAGAAAGATCAGAAGAAGAACTTCTTGAGGAAGAAATAAGGAATCAACAAACATTGGATAGCTTTGTTGAATCTGATAAAAATTGGAGCTGATTAAATTTTATTTATTTAGGAGAAAGTTATGAACTTAAAAAGATCACCATTCTCAATTCTGGACAAAGACAAAAGAGAAATGGACTATATCAAAGCAGTTTACAAGAGAAAAATTCAAGCTGAAATTGAATCTTATAAAGATCCCGAAGACGAAGATAATAGAGATACAATCAAAGTTCAAGATGTATTGATGCTTGATAGGATCTCTATTTAGTTATTTTTTTTTCTTCTTATCTTTCTTTTTCTTCTTTACCTTTTCATAAACCTCATCAGCCTTCTGTTCAATACTGTCCAGCTTATTTGAGATTTCTTTTATAGCTTCTGCTTTTCCTTCTTTAACCACAGTATCTTTTACCTCAATAATTTTAACTGGCTCTCCTTTAACTACAGTTTCTTTTTTATCTTCAGTTTTAATTCCAAACTTACCTTTAATAAAATTGGCTATAAAAATAAGAACAGGTACATGAGCTAAACCGCCTATTACTATTCTTGTTTCTGAATAAGCCATTTAATAGTTAAGAGAACTGAAATATTTAAGCATAAATTTAATTTTTAAATTCGTTTTATTAAGCCAATAAACATTAATAATCATTTCTTGATTCGTAGATCAATAATCTTGCTATTAATTGATTAGAGACTTTTTTATTAAATGCCATTAGACGTATTTCTAATGAACATGTGTGTTGTAGTTATTGCTTTGCTAATCAGAAGAGAAATCAAACTTAAGAAGGCGAGATAAATTATGAAAACACAAATTTTTAAAGAGCAATACATTCCAAATATCCATGCCATTACTCTTTTACTAATGCTTCTTCTATGTCTATGGTTACCTTTGGCACTGAGATTCTTATTAATAATTTAGTCTGACAAATTAGATGGCTCTATTTTCATTAAACACATCTATAAACTAATTAAGTTTTTAAAGATCTTATATGGAACTCCTTTTTCACATTAAACTTGTATAAGTTTGAATAGTTAGTTTTTCAACTAATCAGAAACCCAAGTTGTAATTTTCGTTGTGCTATAAATAAGCCTTCGAGATTCTATATTCTTAATGGTTTCAGGATCTGAAAAAACATGCTTAGCCACACCTTCTTCAGCTTGATGAATAACAATAACTCCTTTTGGACCAATAAAACTTTTGCCACGATATAGAGGATTAAGTTCTACTGTTTTATGAAATGCATAAATCTCTGGACTATCAAACATTATTACTCACTCCTCAAATGTATTAGAAAGTTTAAATGTGAAAACAGTAGTTTCAATAGTCATAAAAGAAGAGCTAACAGCTCTTTATTTTGGATCGACTGTCAATAATCAAGAAAAAACTGGTGGATAAGGTGTTTGTCCATTCATTAATGATGTATCAATTGGTTTACAGATATTCATCAGAGCATCTTGTCCGAACCCCGGACCAGAGGGGCCGTCTATAAACTCCTGAAACTCCTCAGTAGAAATACCCTCTTTTACTTCCCAAAAACAATATACGGGACCAGTTTTAGTTACTGCATTTGCAGAATGGTTAAAAAACCCTTTTTCTTTATTAGCTGCTACTGCATCATCCCATCCACCACCTGGGGACATTGCCGCATAAGCTGTTTCCCACCATTTTTCAGCTTTTCCTGCCTTAAATTCATGATGAACAATATAAAAAGTTGATGCCATAAAAATAATATTTGACTTTTTAATAAATTTACTTGATATAAGTAAAAGGAAGATTAATTTATTTTGAATTCCTAAATAAAAAAAGGGGCTAAAAGCCCTTAGGGATCGACTGTCAATATATACAATCTGGATCAGAATCCAAATATTGCTTCATAGAAATCAGCGACTGGCAATATTTGTTCAAGGGTTCAATCTCCTTGGCAGGGCATTGGACATGCAAAAATAATATCTGAAACTTTAAAAAGCTTGGGAATCATATATCCCATATTTGAGATAAAACAAAGCTGCGGCACCGTCTTTAAATGCCTCTTACATAAGCCTTATCTGACCCGCATGTAGTGATATTAAAAAAAAAGCAGTCAGGTTCATTAGCTTCCATAAGTACCAAAATTTCTTCTCAAGAAGCTATGCACTGGTTCATCTTCCCATCCTTGATTGTGAAGTGGGGATGGATAGAAACCATGGTTGTACCGAGAGACATGAATTTATAGAAATTTCTCCTATCTTTTTAGCAACTAATCTTTATGAACAAGTTAAAAATATGGATTATCTAAAAGTTAAGAATTTTAATTTGGTATCGCATGTACCGTTTATACGTTTTTAGGAAGCTATTAATTGGATATGAGTTATTTTGCTGAACCAAACCATATTGAATATGATGCATGGTTCGATGAAAACATCGACCCAGTGGATCTTGTCAATTACTCAGATGAGAAGGAGTTCAGTGATTCGGTACACTATAAGTTCTATACGATGTCCACTAGAAATTTAACTATTGGCTCTTCTGAAAATTTTCACTGGTAAGTAAAAGATTTTTCACTCCATAGATATTTATCAATCTTACGCAGAATATGTTCCATCACTTTCTCTTCTTGCCTTAGCTAAAACAATTTCACCAAAAACTTTTTCAATCATGTAAGCACTTTTTTTACCAAAACATTTTTCTTTTTTAATGTTCTCAAAATTATTTGGGATTAAATCATTATGTTCACAACAATCGCATTTAATATCAATTTTTATACCTCTGAAAACCTCCAAAGCCCTAGAAAAAATCCATTGCTGAACTGAAATACTTTCCCAACTATCAAAATTCGACCATTCATCAAAATCTCTATTAAGGATGCCTTTTAATCCATCTGCCTGATTTACATATACTAAGTATGAATCTTTTCTTGGTTCATCATTAATACCAATTGTTTTGACAGAATTTTGATTCATTAAATATAGATTGATTGAGTAGCCTTATAAATCTAGAGTATAATTTCAAAAATATAAACAAAAAAATGTCTCAAATAAGATCATTAATTGCTTTATCTAATCTAGAAGTATGATTTGTATTTCTGAGTAATTCAAAATCCTTAAAATCAAAGCCCGGGCCAACACAACAACTGACTAAAGTAAATTCGCCTGTACTTTTTGCAGCTTGCCAATATCCAGATGGGATCATTTCTACTGGATTAGTGGAATCTAAAATTAAATTTCTTATTAACTTATTTTCATTATCTAGGCTCCATAAATTCAGAGGATCGCCCCTTAGATAAATCCAAATTTCATCAGCATTTTTTACTCTGTGCCAAGCACTTTTTGCATCTCTCTCCAAAAGATAATAAATTCCCGAAATAAAGTTTCTAATTTGGCCATCTTCCCTTATTAGAGAATTCTCACTCCTTACTATCTCTCTAAACCATCCACCCTCAGGATGAGGAGATAAATTGAACTGTTTAATTATTTCTATGTTTTTTTTATTAGGATTCACATCACAAAAATATCTTTTAAATTTCTCTTATAGTTAAAAGCTAACAGAAAAAAATCAAAATAAACTATATTTTTTAAAAAATTACGCACAAATAACTGACAAATCTACGAAATTTTTCTTTTCATCTGCCAGTTCAGTAATGATTCTATTTAGCCATTCAGAAGTTGTTTCACAATAGCCTACATTTAAAACAGTTTTCTGCTTTGCTGTTTCTTCTTTATTCATAGTTTAGGTATTTTTATATAAATTAGTCTTTAATTAAATATATGTGAATAAGTCTTAATTACTATCTAATTTAAAAAGTTGTATTTAATACATATTTAAGAAATGCTAGTAAAAAAATAAAATTAAATCGTTGACAAGAAAATGTATACAAGTAAGAGTAGAAAAAATTTATTATTTAACCTATGAATAACATCAAGATTGAGGAATTGATGAAAGTAAGGTTCGATGGTATTGCTAATAGAATTGGGCAATTAAGCAAAAGGGAAAGTGAGTCTTTATTACTTGAGCATCTTGAGTGGTTGGAGGGAGGATGGGAGACTGAAGAAATCTTATTTTTAAAAAAGCCCTACAGAAAATGGTGGTTCTAACTCCACTTCTACAAATAATTAATGATGGCCTAAGGGACCAGGGCCAGATCCTATTTTATAAGAATTTTCTAAAGATTTCTCAACAAATAATTTCGCTTTTTGTATGGAATCAAATAGATCAAAACCTAAAGCCTTGTAACCACAAATAGCAGCACTTAAAGTACAGCCGCTACCGTGAGTATTTTTTGTATTTATAAAATTATTAAATAGCCACTCTTTTCTACCATTTAAGTCAAGAAAAAAATCCTTCCCTTTCATATCTTTTAAACCGCCACCTTTTATAAGTACCGCTTTAGCTCCAAGACCAATAATTTTTCTTGCTGAATTTTCGATATCTTCTTTACTTCTTATTTCTAAACCAGAAAGTAGATTTGCTTCATAAATATTTGGAGTTACCAAATCAGCAATTGGTAATAAGATTTTTTTATAAGCATTAATAGCAGAATCTTCCAGTAATTTAGAACCAGTTCTTGTAACCATTACTGGGTCAATAATTTTGGTTATTTTGTATGTATTTAATTTTGAAGCAGTATTATTAATTATACTATCATTTAATAACATTCCAGTTTTTAAGGCATCAATACCAAAATCAGCAAATAAAGTATCTAACTGATTTAATAAAGTATTCTTCTCTACTGGTTGAACGCATGTAACCTCTATACTATTTTGTGCGGTAATACATGTAATTACAGAACATCCATGTACTTTAAGGGCCATGAAAGTTCTCAAGTCAGCCTGGATGCCTGCTCCACCCCCGGAGTCACTACCGCCGATTGAAAGTGCAATTTTAGAATACATAGTTAATTAACTCGTTTTTGAAAGTACTATAAATAAATTTTCATTTAAATCAGAAATCTGAATATGCATTAAAAAAATCCAACTCCAATTCCATAGCTCTACTGTATAAATATTTGGCCTGATTAATATCATATGTTTCTTTATTAGTCTCAATAAGATTTTCAAGAGAATCTGCTAGCTTTTCAAAGCTCTCATCAGAATAAGTAATTATCCATTCTTTATATTTAATGTCAAAATCCTCCTTATACAAACTTTTTCCTATCCAAGAATAAAGCCGCATACATGGAGTCATTGCAAACATTATTTCAACGGTACTAAGTCTTTTGCAAGTATCATCAAGGAAATCTGTATAATTTTTAGTAGCTTTTTTTATATAGTTATTAGACAAATCAATATCCCATTCTTTTGCATACGTTTCATGAAGTATTAACTCCTCTGAAACGCCCATTAACAGTTCACTTAACTTCCTTATTGAGTACTTATCTTTTGATTTGGAAACTGCAAGACCATAAGCTTTAGCAAAAGTCTCTAAAAAGAAATAATCTTGAGCTAAATATTCTTGAAATATATTTTTAGGGAGGCTTCCATTCTTTAAACCTTGAACAAATTTTGTATTTAAACTTAGTAAAGCAATATCATAATTATCCTCCCAAAGTTTTTTTGTTATTTTCATTTTTTTGATTTTTAGTTATTCTAAAATTTTTTATATTTTTTACCTACAAACTTAATTTATTTTTCTAGGATGAAAAGAAAAAATTATGAAAGAAATAAATATCTTATGGTTTAAGAAAGATTTAAGAATTTTTGATAACGAAGCCCTCTGTGAGGCTATAAAAGAAAATGATATTTTACCTATTTTTATTATTGAGTTAGATATTTGGAGCCAAAATACTCATTCAGATAGACAATGGCAATTTTGCAAAGAAAGTTTAATAGATTTAAGAAATGCACTTGCTGAGATTGGACAACCATTAATTATTAGGACTGGGAATATTATTAATATATTTGATGAAATTTGTTCAAAATTTAAAATCAAAGGTATATATAGCCATCAAGAAACAGGAGATTGGCTTACTTATAAAAGAGATCAAAAAGTAAGAGAATGGGCTTTAAGCAAAAATATTATTTGGAAGGAATTTCTACAATTTTCAGTTTTTAGAGGAAATTTAGATAGGAATAATTGGTCTAAAAAGTGGCAAGAAAATTCCTTAAAAAACTTACTTAAAGCTCCATTAAGAATTAATTCTATTAACTTTAATATTGGAGAAATACCCTCAGACGAAATTTTTACCTTTAAAAAAGAAACTTGTCCAGGAAGAATGCAAGGTGGAAGAAAGAAAGGTTTAGAGAGAATGCAATACTTCTTTAGTAATAAATTAGATTCTTATTCAAAAGATATATCTAGCCCAGAAAAATCATTTGATAGTTGTACGAGACTATCCCCATATATTTGTTGGGGATGCATTTCATTAAAAGAAATTTTTAAAAAGGCAAATATATCAAAAAACAATAATTCTAGGATGTTAAAAAGCAGATTAACTTGGCATTGTCATTTTATTCAGAAACTTGAAAGTGAACCAGAACTAGAGTTTAGGGAATACCATCCTTTTTTTAAAAATATTAGAGAAAAAAATAATGAATTACTTTATTCATGGAGTTCAGGTAATACGGGCTTTCCTTTTATAGATGCATGTATGCGGTCATTAAATTTTAATGGATGGATTAACTTCAGGATGCGAGCAATGTTAATGTCTTTTGCTAGCTATAATTTATGGCTACCATGGCAAGATTCAGGTTCTGAATTAGCAAATAAATTTGTAGATTATGAGCCTGGAATACATTGGAACCAATGCCAAATGCAATCTGGAACTACGTCTATAAATACCAATAGAATTTATAATCCTATTAAGCAGGGAAAAGATCATGATCCTCAAGGAAAATTTATAAAAAAATGGATACCAGAATTAAAGGATATATCACTTAATTTCATTCATGAACCATGGCTACTATCTAGATTTAATCAAGAAGAATATGAACAAATTAATTACATAAGACCAATAATTGACATCCCAAATAGCACTAAAACTGCAAAGAAGAAAATTCAGGAAATCACTAAAAAGGATGGATATTGGGATATCTCAAAAGAAATTTATTTAAAGCATGGCTCTAGAAAAAGGCTTAGAAAAAATATAAATAATAAAAAAACTGTTTCTAAGGAAAAGGAAAAACAATACGAACTGAAATTAGATTTCTAAATTTTATTGTCAGAAATTACCAGATTCCTTTTAGAGCCTAGGAAAGTTTTTTAAATTTTGAAATTAAATATATAAATCCACGATGAACTAATACAAGCTTTAAAGTATTTATTAGATTTTATTAATTATGTCTGAAAGATTTGAATGGGACGATACCAATAGTTCAGGTATATGGTGGAGTACTAATGTAACTATTAGAGACGAGTGCATTTTGCTCAAAGAAGATACTCAATGCGAAAATTCTGATATCGTCGAACTTCTTAGGAGTATTGCACAAAATATTGAAGATAATGGCCTTTAATTTTTAAAGGAATATTTTCTCTTTTAGAGATTTTGAATTCCTTTTACAGCTTTTATTAATTCTTTAGTAATGCCCTTTTCACTCATTGAATGGCCAGCATCATTAACAATAATTATTTCAGAATTCTTTAATTTCTTATTTAGATCCCAAGCGCTCCTAACAGGACAAACAACGTCATATCTACCTTGAATTATTTTTGTTGGAATCGATTCTATTGTTTTTATATTTTTCAAAATAAAATCATCTTCTAAGAAAATATTATTAATAAAATAATGACATTCGATCCTTGCAAAAGCATCTGAAAAAGAATTAACTTGGGACTTATCAAAATCGAATTTTTTATTTATTAAATGACTTGTTGAGAGTTCCCATTTTGTCCAAGCTGCCGCTGCTTTTGATCTAAGATTCGCATCTGAAGATGTTAGATATTTATAAAAAGAACTTATCAAATCATTTCTCTCTTCTTTTGGTATTACAGAAATATATTCTTCAAATTCATCAGGGAATATCTCACTTGCACCATATTGATAGAACCATAATAATTCAAACTTTCTACATAAAAATATTCCTCGCAAAGTTAAGCTCATAACTCTTGAGGGATATTTAATTGCATATATAAGTGAAAGCGTAGAGCCCCAAGATCCTCCAAATAAATGCCAAGTATCTATTTTTAAAAGAATCCTTAATTTCTCAATATCATCAACTAAATGATTAGTCGTATTTTCTTTTAATTCAGAGAAAGGAGTTGAAGAACCGCAACCTCTTTGGTCAAATTGAATAATATCGAATTTATCTGGGTCAAAGTATCTTCTATATCTTGGTTGACTTCCTCCTCCTGGGCCTCCATGGATAACAAGTATTTTTTTGCCATTTGGATTGCCAGATCTTTCCCAATAAATAGTATGAATATCACTTACTTGTAAAAAACCTTTTTCACGTACTTCAATTTTTGGAAACAAGAATTGATCTTTCATTTTGAAATATTTTTAATCACTTTATTAATCCATATTATCCAAAAAGAAGTCTATTTTAGAAGAAATGTGTTAAGTAAAAAAGGACTGCTTTTACAGTCCTTTTTGATATTTGACTTCCTTCTTAAAGGATATAAAATTACATATTTTAAAGTCTATTTACTCATAAACCTAGAATACGTGAATTCGGGGATTTCTCTCGATAATTTCAGTCCCTATTGTCGCTAGTAATTATAAAGCGAAGTCTTATCAGACTAATTGATTGAACTTTAATTTTCGAATAATCCCATTCTCAGGAATACTGTTCCTATATTTTGGAATTTGCTAAATTTCAGGCGGACTATCAATCATTTAGATTGCCTCCGAACTCAACATTTATAAATTACTCCTTTTTATATTTTCAGTAAATCCGTAAATATGCTGATTTACTTTTTTCTTAATCTGTAAGATTATTTTAATGATGCTTTGTTTTTTTTAGATAAATATAAGAATTAAATTCTATAGTTCTTAGTAATTCAGATTCCTAGAGCAAAATAGATTCAATTATTTTTTATTACTATCAGAAAGTTTATAATCATATAATTTCCACTGAACAAATTTCACACACTCATCAATAAAAGGATTCTTATCCCGGCACTTACGCCAGTCTCTAATACAATCTGCCAAGACAAAAGTTATTTTTGTAGTAAGCATATTTACCAATCAGGATAATTAAAATCTCCACCAATAGTTTCTTCATAAAATTCCCCTTCTTTTATACCTTTATCATATTTTTCAATAATCTTTTTATAAGAAGCTATTGGGGGAAGTAAATCTCCTAAATACATGGGTCCCATCGTAATTGTTATAATAATTTTAATTATTTATTATTTTATAAAAGAATTTAATAAATAGATTATTAATATGCATTATGGAATTCATCAAAAAGAACAAGATATTAACACTAATGGCGGTAATTGCAGTTTTATCATTTGCATTAGAAAAATTAGGAATAATACACCCTTAATTTAATTATGTTTTTTTGATAAATACTTCCTAATGAAATAAGTAAACAGAAACTATTACTGCAAAAATAAGCAATGGAGATAATAATGTAAAAATTAAGGTTGAAAGATTAATAACCATAAATTTTTAATAAATACATAAATTAAATAAACATCACTTTTAAGTATTTGCAATAAGTAAGATTTATATTATTAAGATATAAAAACGATTTGAATAAAGAAAGGTAAAAGATGGGAGAGAACTCGGCAATTTTATAAAGAAGAAAAACAAATGGTTTAACTTTTTTGATTTAATGTAGTCAAAAAATAAATTCGAAAAAATTTTATACGGAAATTTAAATCTTTATACAAAAATTTTTTTCTTATATCTCTTTTTTCTTCTTATTTCTTTTGCTGCAGATATTTGCTCCTTTCTTCTAATTTTATGGTTACTGATAGGATTTTGATCATTATATACATATAATGCATCTTTAACGAACTGTTGACGATTTCCTGCCATCTCTAACATTGGAAACATAATCGCTAAATCGGTCGCGCATGGAAAATATTGTCCATTTTTATTTAATAAATCATTTTTATTGATAGATAGCCATAAATCGTGCCTAAATGTTTTTAAATGAGATGCATACCAAAAGTATTTTCTATATAAATTAAAATCTCTTACAAACCTTGGATATTTTTTTCCTTGAACTCCTTTGGATGTTAAAAATGAACCATGAGTAATTAAGCATTTTGTATTTAAATACTTTTCATTAAGATAATTAAATACCTCGCTATTGTGTAAATAGTCATCACCATCAATTAATATGTCAATTGTATTGGAAGGTTCATTAATTTTAAGACTAAGTAAATTATCGATGTTATGTAATAATCCTAATCTTCTTGAGTTTTTGTAAAGATCAAAATTTTTATAATTAGCACATATTTCAGCTGCAACTCCATAAGAAGAGTCGGTAGAAAGATCATCAACTAATTTTACTTGGAAATTCTTATATGTTTGATTAATAATTGAGTTAAGACATCTTTCTAGATATTTTTCTGCATTAAAAAATGGAACAATAATATTAAGTAGATATTGTTTATTTTCTTTATATTTATTATCTTTTTGCATTTAAATTACATTTTATTTATCTAAAGACTATATAATTGGTAAAGGAGAAAAAGTGAAAAAAAAATTTTTCTTAATGTAATATATTTTTTAATTATGATTTTTTCTAGAATGGTCGGAGGTTTGGGTAATCAATTATTTCAAACTGCAGCATTTCTAAAATATAGACGTCATAAAGAAAAAGTCATTATTTCTTTTTTAGGTGATATTCATATACCCAAAAGATTAAATTGTTTAAATTCTATATATGAGATACCTAATTGGCTATATTTTGATACTTCAAAAAAATTAAATTTATTAACTAAATTTTTTGCGAGAACTTCAGCAGGATTGAGGTTTGGGAGTTATTTGCCTTTAGTTGGAATTAATGATAGAAACTTTTATTATG
>CACEFS010000019.1 GCA_902558895.1 uncultured Prochlorococcus sp. | reverse complement strand
AGCAAATTCACCGAGTTTATGACCAATCATTTGTTCAGTAATAAATACTGGAATGTGAGTCTTACCATTATGAACAGCGATTGTGTGACCGATCATTAAAGGTAAAATCGTAGAGGATCTTGACCAAGTTTTGATAACAGACTTGTCATTATCGGTATTTTGTTTTTCTACCTTCTTAAGCAGGCTATCTGCTATAAAAGGTCCTTTTTTTAGTGAACGTCCCATAATTATGTAATAGAAATTGAAATAATAAATGAAGTAATCAAGAGTCTCTTCCTCCTCTACTCCTCTTAGAAACGCGACGGCGTCTTCGAACAACTAATTTATTACTTGGTTTGTTCTTTTTACGTGTCTTTAGTCCAAGAGCTGGCTTACCCCATGGAGTAACTGGGCCCGCTCTACCAATTGGTGCTTTTCCCTCTCCTCCTCCATGTGGATGATCACATGGGTTCATTACACTACCTCTTACTTGAGGCCTTCTTCCAAGCCATCTTCTTCTTCCTGCTTTACCTAAGCTAGTATTTCTTATTTCAGAATTACCTACTTCACCAAGAGTTGCGTAGCATTCTTTTCTTACAAGTCTTACCTCAGTAGATGGGAGTTTTAAAGCAACATAATCTCCCTCTTTTGCCATAACTTGAGCACTAGCTCCTGCGGACCTAACCATTTGAGCACCCCTACCTGCGTATAACTCAACACAATGAACACTAGATCCTAATGGCATAACAGATAGCGGCATTGCATTTCCATCTTCAATTGGAACACTTTCTCCAGAAATGACATTTTGTCCGACTTTTACTCCTGCTGGAGCAATAATATATCTTTTCTCTCCATCTTCGTAAAATAAAAGTGCCAACCTTGCATTTCTATGAGGGTCGTAGTGTATAGCTGCAACTTTAGCGTTGATATTTCTTTTATCTCTTCTAAAGTCAACCAATCTATATTGCCTTTTATGACCACCTCCACGATGACGACAAGTGATAACTCCACGATTATTCCTGCCTTTAACTCTATGTTTTGAAACTATTAGTGATCTTTCAGGTTTTGCACTTGTGATTTCACTAAAGTCAGTAACTACTCTCTGCCTAGTGCCAGGTGTATAAGGTTTAAATTTACGTATTGCCATGATTAAAACTCCTTAAGATTCTGGAAATAGTTGGATTTTGTCCCCTTCAGCAAGACGTACAATTGCCTTCTTGACCTGAGAACGTTTACCGGAAAATTTCCCGACTCTTCTTGTTCTCCTAGGAGGATTCATAGTGTTAACTCCTATGACTTTAACACTGAACAAGGCTTCAATAGCTGCCTTTATTTGTGGTTTAGCCGCTCTATGATCTACTTCGAAAGTATATTGGTTAAGATCTAGTGCATTTGTAGCTTTTTCAGTAATAACTGGCTTTCGTATTACATCGGCTAAACGAGAATCGAATAATTTACTCATGATGCATAAACCTCCTGAATTTTATCTATCGCTGATTGACCTATTACCAATTTATTGGCATTGAGAATATCAAATACATTTAATTGATCGGCGGCGATTAATTTGACTTTCTCAATATTATTAATGGATTTTTTTATAATATCGGAAGGGCTATCAAGAATAACCAAAACTTTTTCAGTTTTTTGTATACCTAATCGAGCAAGGCCATTGATTATATCACTTGTTTTAGGCTGCTTTAAAGTAGATCCAAAATCTTCAACAGCCTTCATATCAGATACTCTGGACATAAGAGCTGTTCTAAGAGCTAATCTACGTTCCTTACGATTCATATCAAGATTGTAAGAACGTGGCTTCGGTCCAAAAATAATTCCGCCACCAGGTCTTAAGGGTGTCCTTATTGATCCTTGACGAGCTCTTCCTGTACCTTTCTGTTTGTATGGCTTTCTACCGCCCCCGCGCACTTCTGATCTTGTCAGAGTTGATGCTGTCCCTTGTCTTTTATTTGCTAGCTGTCTAAGGACTGCTCTATGTATTAAGTCTGCCGAAGAAGTTTCTTTAGCAACTGCTAAATCAAGAGTAACTTTGCCTGATTTTTTACCATCCCACTTTAAAGTTTCAAGTGTTGTCATGATTTTTCACCTCCTTTTTTGCCTACGACATTATTTGGTTTAATGTTGACAATTGAGCCGGGCTTACCTGGAACAGAACCCTTTACTACAAGCAAATTCTTCTGATCATCAATTTTTAGAACTAACAATCCTTTGGTAGTTATCTGTTTTCCTCCATATCTTCCTGCCATTCTTTTTCCTGGATAAATTCTACCCGGAGTTGTTCCTGCTCCAGTAGATCCTGGTGCTCTATGATTTTTTGAACCATGACTCATAGGACCTCTGCTAAAACCATGTCTTTTCTGGTAACCTGCAAAACCTCTACCCATAGATTTGCCACTGATATCAACTTTTTGACCAACCTCAAAGTTTTTTACAGTTATTTGTTTTCCGATTTCATAAGATGAAGTTTCTTCAACCCTATATTCTTTCAAATGCTTTAAAAGTTCTTCACCTGATTTCAATAAGTGTCCCTTTTCAGGTTTGCTTAAATGCTTCTCTTTGGACAAGCCATAACCTATCTGAACGGCAGTATAACCATCCAAAGCAGTTGTTTTCAATTGGGTGACACGGCACGGACCAGCCTCTATAAGAGTAACTGGTACCGAATTACCTTTATCATCGAAAAGTTGGGACATGCCCAATTTCTTTCCTAAAATTCCGATAGACATAAGACTAGATTAGGCTAGCTCGTAATAATTTTTCAATTATCTTAAACCTTCAGTTATTAAGGTGAAGTTAATAAAAAACCATTAGTAAGGTCGAGACTTATCTGAAATAATAGATAGTTTCTCTCGGGATAAACCCACCTGAGTTTTTTAACGAAACGCTAAAAAATGTGAAATTTTCAGAGGCTCGGCTAGCTTGCGAGCTTAAAAATTCACTGAATTACAATTGTACATCATCAAGTACCATAAAATAAAATAAAATAGAAATAAAGGAAATTTTTATGCCATTACTTCTCTCAGGGAAAAAGTTTCATAACGATTTAAAAACTAACAAATGTCTCGCAATATTTGCTCCTCTTGAAGGTGGTTATGAAACTCGTCTTTTGAGGAGAATGAGGGCCAAAGGCTTTAAAACTTTTATAACTTCAGCAAGAGGGCTTGGAGATCCAGAAGTTTTCTTGCTCAAATTGCATGGTGTTAGACCACCTCACCTTGGCCATCAAAGTGTAGGAAGAAACGGAGCGCTTGGGGAAGTTCAACAAGTAATCCCACAAGCTTCTGAGTTATTTAATGAAAATGATAAAAATAAATTACTTTGGTTATTAGAAGGTCAAGTATTGTCTCAATCTGAATTAGAGAGCTTAATAGAGATTTGCACTAACGATAATAAACTAACAATAGTTGTTGAAATGGGGGGTTCAAGAAAACTTGAATGGAAACCATTAAGTAATTATATTTTGGATGAATTTGAAAGTTAAATTGTTTGATTAAAACCAAGAATAAAAAAAATAAATGGATTAAGTTAATTTGTGGTGCCAGTAATGAAGATATTGTTGCCATAGAAGATTTATGTGCAATTTATACTGCTGCTGGTGTCGACTACATAGATGTTGCAGCAGAAGAATCTATAGTTTATGCAGCAAAAAAAGGAATCGATTGGGCAAAAAAAGTCTTTAAAAACTCCCCTGGATTAATGATAAGTATTAGTGATGGTAATGATATCCACTTTCGAAAAGCAAAATTTGATCCTTTAAAATGTCCCCCTAGTTGTCCAAGACCATGCGAAAAAGTATGCCCCACCTTTGCAATTGATAATTTCGGAATTAAAGAGAGTAAATGTTATGGCTGTGGAAGATGTTTAAATAGTTGTCCTCTAAATCTAATTAGTGAATATGAATATAATTTGTCAAAAAATGATTTAACATCAACACTACAAAAAATAAGGCCTAATGCAGTAGAAATTCATACAGAAATCAATCGCCTAGATTCTTTTACAAAAGTTGTAAGTATCCTTAAAAGTTCTGGAATGAAATTAGACAAGATATCTATTAGTTGTGGATTAAATCAATCTTTCAAAAAAGCCCAAGAGCCCAAAGATCTTTTGAAAGCTCTTTGGGAAAGATATGAAATTCTGAATGAGCTAGATATTCCCCTTATTTGGCAACTAGATGGAAGGCCAATGTCTGGAGATCTTGCACCTACAACAAGTAGAGATGCTGTTAAGTTGTTTGAAAAAATCGGTTCAGATCTTCCACCAGGATTAATTCAATTAGCAGGAGGAACAAATGAAAAAACTCATGAATTGTTGAATTCAAACAATCTCCCAGATGGAATAGCATTTGGAAGTGCTGCAAGAAAAATTATGCAGCCCCTTATTGAATTTGCTCACAAAAATAACAAAAAGCTCTATGAGTATCCTGAAATAATGGGTTTGGCGATCAAAAAAGCTCAGAAATTTCTAGAGCCATGGAAATCGAGCTCATTCAAATAATATTTTTATTTTTCAAAACTAGCGCCATGTTTATAAAAAATTTGTATTTTTTGCATAGAAAAAAATCTTTTCATGTATTAAAATGATAATTCAATGGGCCGTCGCCAAGTGGTAAGGCATCGGGTTTTGGTCTCGACATTCCTAGGTTCGAATCCTAGCGGCCCAGTCCTAATATTTAATTGGTGTCTTCTCAAAAAATTTTTCTATTCGATTTTGATGGAGTAATAGTTGATGGAATGCAAGAATATTGGCATAGCTCCTTGCTGGCCTGTGAAAGATATTTAAATTCACCCAACATCACTATTGATCAAAAACTTTATCAAGGAGTACCAAATTCTTTCAAAGAAATTAGGCCTTGGGTTAAATATGGCTGGGAAATGATTCTAATTGTTCACGAAATTATAAAAACAGAAAATCCATTAAAAAGTAATAATAAAGATGATTTCATTAATAATTATCATCAAAATTGCCAAAGGATATTAAATGAAAATTCCTGGATAGCAGAAGATATACAAAAAATGTTAGATAAGTCTCGAAAGTACCAAATTAATAAAGATTTTAAATCGTGGGTAAATTTACATAAACCTTTTTTTGAAATTATAAATTTTATGAAAGAATTAAGCAAAAGAGGAATAAAAACTGGAGTTATAACAACTAAAGGTAAAATATTTGCAGAAAAAATTCTTAAGCAATTAAATATTTTTCCAGAATTTATTTTTGGTTATGAATCAGGAACAAAGATCAAAATAGCTGAAAAGCTTACACAAACTTATGAAATTTTAGGCTTTATAGAAGATAGAAAAAAAACTCTAATCGATATTAAACAAAATTTAAAAACTTCTCACATTCCATGCTTCCTAGCTGATTGGGGATATTTGAAAGAATCAGATAAAAATAAGTTAAGTAATGAAATCAAATTATTAAAATTAGGAAACCTTGGAGAAGTAGTTGCAATTTAAAGATAATCAGATAGAGTACAGGTGTACTATAGTTTGTATTTATGAAGTTTGGTTTAAATAAAAATTTCCAAATTTAGAATAATTACAAGAACTTTAACCAATAAATCAAACAATGAGCCTTGAAGAAAAGAAAAAAACTGAATCAAAAGAAAAAGACAAGGCATTAAGTCTTGTCTTAGGTCAAATAGAAAGAAATTTTGGACGAGGTTCAATAATGAGACTTGGTGACGCCTCAAGAATGAAAGTAGAAACAATATCTACTGGAGCGCTCACCTTAGATTTAGCATTAGGAGGAGGCTATCCAAAAGGAAGAGTAGTAGAAGTTTACGGACCAGAAAGTTCAGGAAAAACTACATTAACGCTTCACGCGATTGCGGAAGTCCAAAAAAATGGAGGAGTAGCTGCATTTGTAGATGCTGAGCATGCACTCGATCCAGTTTATGCGGCCTCTTTAGGTGTTGATGTTGAAAATTTGTTAGTTTCACAGCCAGATACTGGTGAAATGGCTCTAGAAATAGTTGACCAACTTATAAGATCGAGTGCGGTAGATCTTGTAGTTGTTGACTCGGTCGCAGCACTAACCCCAAGAGCCGAGATAGAAGGAGAGATGGGAGATCACGTAATTGGAAGTCAAGCAAGGCTAATGAGCCAAGCAATGAGGAAAATAACAGGAAATATTGGCAAATCTGGATGTACGGTAATATTCCTGAATCAATTACGCCTAAAAATTGGCGTTACATACGGCAATCCAGAAACAACCACAGGAGGTAATGCATTAAAATTTTACGCCTCAGTACGACTTGATATCAGAAGAATTCAAACTCTTAAAAGAGGTACTGAGGAATATGGCATAAGAGCAAAAGTGAAAGTAGCAAAAAACAAAGTTGCACCACCATTTAGAATTGCAGAATTTGATATTCTCTTTGGGAAAGGTATTAGTACAACAGGATGCTTATTAGATTTAGCAGAAGAGACTAATATCATCATAAGGAGAGGTGCTTGGTATAGTTATGAAGGAGAAAATATTGGACAAGGAAGAGATAATACAATTATTTGGCTTGATCAAAACTTAGAAATCAGGAATAAAGTAGAATCTATGGTTAAAGAGAAATTAACAGAAGGAACTAAAGTCAGTTCTAATTCAATGAAAGCATTAAATAGCAATCCTGCTAATACAATCGCTGTTAATGATATAAAAACAGTAGCTTAGTTTTATAAAGAATCAGCTAAAGTCCACCACCCAGCAGCAGGGCCTATAAATCTCACTACAATCCATAAGATTACTAACCCTCCGATTCCAAACCAACTGGCCTTAATACTTAATTTAATTAGGCTATCTCTTTGATTGATTGTAAAAGGAAGCCATTCAAATAATCTTGGAGACTCATCAATTTTAGTTTTAGTATTATTTTTTTTTGGAGGTAAACCAAGTCTTTTTCGTCTTTTTGCTTCTCCCATATTTCTTTAATTATTTACATAATCATAACCTAATCAAAAGGTAGCACATAGTTAATTTGTTTTGAGGGTTGAATGTTTTGCAAAAGTAATCTTCCCCAGTTTCTTTTATTTGCTCTTCCATCTAGGATTATTAACTTACCTGAATTTCTTCTTAAAGGAGAAATAGATCTTTCAAGTTTAATTCTAGTTTGAGGAAGAAAGAAGTCTCTAAACCAATCTTGAGAAAGCTTCTTTCTATAAGAAACAGTGAGTGCATTAATGGGTTCTGACATATTCGGGATCGGAAGTAAAGGAATGATAATTTGTTCTGGAATTTGAATTAAATAAGAATTCATAATCCACCAGTCAAAACTAGAGCAAAGGATTTCATTTCTACCTGAGGGAATTGTCTCTAGCAATACTCTCTTCCCGTAAGTAGAAGCTAATTCTGTAGCAAGATTAGTTTTTAAATCAATATCATCAGACAATACTAAAGTTAAACCATTTCTAAAAAGTATTAACTTTTTGCATTTGTCTAAGATTGAATTGGTAAAAAGAGGATTATTAGGAAGCATCTGTTTAGAGGGTATATATAAAGAAATCTTTTTCTCTTCAAAATTGCTCTTAAAATTAATAACCAAGTCAATATCTAAATTATGCTTTTTAAAATACATTTGGAAAAAATTATCTTTTCTCAATGCTGATAAAAAAACAAATTTATTATTTGAAAAAAATTCCTTAATTTGAAAAAGTTCATCTATTGGCTGTAAATACAAATTCCAATCTAAATTTGTATCGCTTAACTTTACCCAGCATGCCCAACCTTGGGACAATGCTTTGTTGACGCTTAAAAATTTATCAGAAAAAAAAGAATTTTCATGAAAAAAGTTTGACAAGAAACTTATTTCTTTTTCATCTAAATTGATATAACTATTTCCTAAGACCTTTCTCAAGAAGAACTTTTTCTTCAACGAATCATATACTTTTATAAATTTTTGATTGATTAATTCAAATTCTTTAAAATTTTTTGTCCAATCCTTTTTAAGTAAAGAAATCCTAAAATGATTTTTTAAATCCTGTTTTATATCCTCAATTCCTGAATAAACTATTCGATGATTTCTAAGATTACGAGAATTGGGATCATTAAGAAAATTTTGGATAGTTATCAAGTGAACATGATGATTTGCAAAAATAAATTGATCATTTTTCAAAATAAAATTAAAACCTAGATTTTTCAATGAATCAATCTGAAATTGGCTTATAAATTGGATTTTTTCTTTAGATAAAATAAAAGTTGAATCCTCTTCCTTTAAAAATAAAGAAATCAAAATTGGAGGTAACCAATCATAGCTAGAGAAAATTTCAGAATTAATTAGATAGGTAGAATCATTTTCAATACATTTGGAAACTATCCTCCCAAAAGAATATATGTGCTCCCAATTAATACTTTGATCTCTCAAAAAATTTTTCAAATATTGATGACTTAAAATTTCAAGCATTTATAATTAATTTAATTTCAAAAACATGCAAAATTTATGAACCTAATATACAAAAAATTGATATCAATGAAAGAGGGTCTTGAATTAATTAATTTATGAAAATTGGAATAGTAGGATTAGGATTAATTGGTGGTTCTTTAGGATTAAAACTCCAAAGTCTAAATCATACAATTTATGGAATAGCAAATAATGAATTTAATGAAAAAAAAGCTAAGGGAAAAAAACTTGCAAATTTTGTTAGCTGTGATCTGAGCTTATTAAAAAAATGTGAGCTAATAATTTTGGCACTGCCTATCAAAGATTTGATCAGTCCGTCGCAACAATTAGTAGCATCAATACCTCAGGAAACAATACTAACTGATGTAGGGTCTGTAAAAGAACCAATTGTAAATACATGGGAAAATTCACATCCTCTATTTATTGGATCTCATCCAATGGCAGGCACAGAAAAAAAAGGAGTTGATTCAGGTTTTGAAGGCCTTTTTAAAAATGCAAAATGGATTATTACCCCAACACAAAATAGTGATTTAAATTCAGTCAGAACTATTTCCGAGCTCATAAAATCGATGGATTGTGAAATTTGCCAAGCTTCGCCAAAAGAGCATGATGAAGCAGTATCTCTAATTTCTCATTTACCTATATTTTTAGCTTCTGCCCTCATAGAAACTGCGCAAACAAAAAATAATCAATCTTTATTAGATCTCTCGCAAAAATTAGCTACTACAGGATTTGCTGACACTTCGAGAGTTGGCGGAGGCAATGAACAACTAGGCCTAGATTTAGCTATTAATAATCAGATTAATGTTTTAAATTCCATAAATAATTTTAAAAATAAGCTGAATATTCTGGAATCTCTTATTAAAGAAAAAAATTGGGATTTACTTTCTAAAAAACTTGCTGAAGCAAAAGAAAACAGACAAAATTTTATAAACTAAAATTTTTTATACCTTTGGAAGCTAAAATTTGCCTTGAAACCATTAATGCAGACTGACTAACACCTGCAGTCCCCTCTCCTGGATAAATCGAATCTCCACATAACCATAAACCTTCAAAAGGTGTCCTACTTGATAATCCAAATAAACCAAAAATATCTGGATTTTGACCAAGCCCGCCTACTATTCCATTAGGTCTTTTTGTCCATTTTTCAAAGCCCAATGGTGTTGCTAATTCTCTATGCAGCCATTTTTCAGGATCAATATCAAATTGACTTTCCAATTCAAGGGATATTTTTTTCATGAAACCATTTTTTTTCTTTAAGTAAGTTTGTTTATCTAGATCAAACCAATCTTTAGTTTTGGTAAAGATACTAGCAATTAAAGTAACCTCACCTTTTGGCGCTCTTCCATCACCATCATCACTAATTGATACAAATAACGAACAAAATTCTTTTGAAACAAATTGATAATGATTGGAGAGTATTTTTTTAATATGTTCCTTTTTTAATGCTGAATAAAAAACTACAGCTCCACTTGGATCAGGCAAATTATTAAGTCGATTTTTATAATTTTTTTTTCTTTCTAAAGGATCTTTCAAATGCTTGAGCAAAGATTGTGGAGGTGCAGTATAAATCACATCTTTTGCTTGATAAATAAATGATTTTTTTTTCGAATTAGCAGATAGTTGCCAACACATATTTACGTCGTCAAAAGTTATAGAATTTACTTCTTGTCCAAAAATTAAATTAACTCCAGTTTTAATTAATGAACTTTCTAATGATTCACTTAAAGACTGCATAGATTTTTTAAGATGCCACAGACCATGTGGCTGTTGACACATCTGAAGAACAGTAGATCCATATAATGCTGCAGTACTATAAACGTCCTCTTGAGAATAAAGTTTTAGTTGAAGATTTAAGAATTTAATCAAGCGCTCATTCTTGGATAATCCACATATCCGTAATAGATCAAAAATAGTAGATTTAAGTAAGATACCTGTGACAAAGTTTGAAGGTACTAGTGCTTTGAGAAGTTGAGAAAAATCCCAAAAATTACTTATTGGTAATACAGGATTATTATTAGCAAATATCCAATTACTTTCATGTATTAGGGTACAAAGCTTCCAAAATCTTTGACTCCCAGGAAACTGCATTTCTCGTTCAGCAATCCATTTACTTTTTTCATACCAAATAGGTATAGGATTACCACCATCATTTAAATCAACAATGCAAGCAGGGTCTAAAATTGTGGCTTCTGGGGATGGAATATCTAAAAAATCGAAAATTCTAGAATGTATTCCTCCCTTCTCTAAACCAGCAACCTGAGTTGCACCAACATCGAAAGTATAATTCTTTCTTTTAAAAGTACCGGCACATCCTCCGGCTTGAGTATGAGATTCGATTAAAGTCACTGATAAGCCTTGTTTTGATAAAATCGCTGCAGAAGTTAGTCCTGCTATACCGGCGCCTACAACAATAACTTCAGACTTTTTCATAAAAATGCAAAAATTATCTCTTATTGAAATTAACGAAATTTGTGAAGAATTAGGTGAAACCTATCCAAAAAGTATTGAACAAGTACATGGTGGCGATATTCATGATGCATGGCGAATAGAATTCTCAAACAAAAAGTTATTCCTTAAAAGAAACATTAGAAACAAAAAATTTCTTGAATTTGAAAAATATTGTCTCCAAAATTTGAGAAAATATATTAATCAAGAAAACTTAGTTATTCCTGAAGTTATTGCATATAAAAATATAAAAAATATAGAGTTTCTTTTAATTGAATGGATAGATATGCATAACTTTGACCAAAAAAAGCTTGGAAAAGGTTTAGGTGAATTGCACTTGAAATCAGCTGAATCTAACCCCAAAATGTTTGGGTTTCCAGTTGAAGGTTTTATCGGAACAACAGATCAGAAAAAAGGCTTGGAAGATAATTGGATAGATTGTTTTTTAAACTTAAGGATAATACCTCAATTATTAAGTCTTAAATCGGGAATTTTAGATAAAGAAATTATAAATAAAGTTAAAGAAAAAATTAAATCAGAATTGCTGAATCACAAACCAATAAATACTCTAGTTCATGGTGATTTATGGTCAGGCAATGCGGGAATGGACAAAAATGGAAAGGGGGTTATATTTGACCCTGCATCTTGGTGGGCAGATAATGAAGTAGATATAGCTATGACAAAACTATTTGGAGGTTTTAGAAAAGAATTTTATGAAGAATACCATAGAATTTTTCCTGTAAAAAACGGATTTGAAAAAAGAATTATTATTTATAATTTTTATCACATATTGAATCACGCCAATATGTTTGGAGGAGGATACTTAAACCAAGTTGAAGATTACGTAAAAGCAATTCTTAATATGTAATCTTTAACTACCCTAAATATGTCTTCTTAAGATTTTGTACCTTATCTAGAACAGCTTCACGATTTTCACTGGTACGAAGATTTTGCCAGCTCCATTGACCGACAACAATGACCCCTAGGAGTTCTAGTAAACCAGGAAGAATCGGGAAAAAGTTTATCGTGTCAATGACAACTTTAATAATTATCTGAGCTATTACGACAACAGCAATTATGCCTGTCGCCTTGCCGTACTTACCCATTTGAGTCCAATCAACATTACCAAGGGTTTCATTGACTTTTCCCATAACATCAGAGTACTTGTCTGAAAAACTTTTGGTTTCTGAGCTTGTATCGGAGCCGGGGTCTTGGTTTGACTCTGGAGTGTTATCACTCATGAATTCAGTAAACTTAATATATGAACCAGACAGTATCGGAAAAAACGTCTATTGACTACCTTTTTGTTGTGCAAAATTCCGAACCGAAACATTTTGTATTTTTTTAGAGGCGTTGGTATACATGCTTTCTGAAGATATTTAAACTTAAAATTGATTTATAAAAACTTCACATTATGGTCTAGTTCTAACAAAAACATTTATAAATTAGAGTAATAAGAAAAATTTAAAAGTCTAAAATTTTTATTTTAATTATTATATTTTCATAGTTTATCTCGCAAAAATTAAAGGATTTCAATGTCCAAAGATATAAAATTTAATTTCTTAAACTCTGATGAAGAAGAAAGATATCAAAAACATTTGACCCTCAAAGAGATAGGTTATGATGGCCAACTAAATCTTAAAAACAGCTCAGTATTATGCATTGGAGCAGGTGGGCTTGGTTCTTCCGTTTTGCTTTATCTAGCTGCATCAGGAATCGGGAGAATTGGAATAGTTGATAACGATCAAGTTGAAAAGTCTAATCTCCAGAGACAGATAATTCATGAAACAAATACTATTGGCAATCTTAAAATTGATTCTGCTCGGGAAAGAATTAAAAAATTCAATCCTAATTGTGAAATATTAACCTTTTCAGAGAGAATTAATCCTAAAAATGCTCTTAAATTAATAAAGGAGTTTGATGTTATTTGTGATTGCTCGGATAACTTTGGCACAAGATATTTAATAAATGATTCATGCCTGATATTAAATAAACCCCTAGTATTCGGAAGTGTGCAAGGCTTTGAAGGGCAAGTCAGTGTTTTCAATTTATGTAAAAATAGTCCTAATTTAAGAGACTTACTTCCAGAATCACCTTCAAAAAATGCTGCCCCTAGTTGTGCAGAATACGGGGTTGTGGGTGTTTCAACAGGTTTAATAGGAATTCTTCAGGTTAATGAAATAATTAAAATCATTTTAAAAAAAGGTGAAATTTTAGATGGAAAGATTTTAATTTTTGATCTATTAAATATGAATATGAAAAAATTACATCTAAAAAGTGATCAGTTAAATAAACGAATAAAAAATCTGTCTCAGTTTGAGGGCTTTTATAATAGCGACCAATATTGTGACAAAAATAATGAAATTAACAGTATTAATGCTTATGAATTTAATAATTTATACAAAGCAAAACCCAACAAAATTCTTTTAATTGATGTTAGAGAAAATGAAGAATTTTCTAAATCTGCAATAGAGGGATCTATCTCAATTCCCTTAAGTCATTTAAACCAAGAATATGACTTAACATTTATTCAAAAAGAAAGTTTAAATAAAGAGGTTTTCACTATATGTAAATCGGGGAAACGTTCTGAAAAAGCATCAAGAATCTTGTCTCAATTCAAAATTAACTCAAGATCAATTGAAGGCGGCATTGAAAAGGTAAAAAAAACATTGTGCAATTAATAATTTAAGAATATTTAGTAATCTACACCTCTTTTCAAGTCAACACCAACATTTGCATAATGCTTATGACAAACCATTTCAGAGTAGACATCAGCAAGTTCAAAGTATGAAGGTTCATTTTTACACCTCCCAGTAATGACAACTTCTGTTTCTGCTGGTTTTTTTAAGAGCGTTTGATGTATTGATTCCACTGGTAGCAGCTCTAAATCAACAGTTGGATTCAATTCATCTAGAATAATTGTTTTATACAAACCAGACAAAATAGCAGCTTTGGCAATTTCCCACGCTCTTTCAGCTTCAACATAATCAATTGGTTGTTGTTGACCTCTCCATACGATGGCATCTCTGCCCGAGCGCAAATGATCTACTAAATGGGGATAACTCTCTCTCAAAGCTTCTATTGCAGCATCTTCGGTATAACCATTCCCACCTTTTAACCACTGTAATATTAAAACCCTATGACTTTTATCTTGAGATATTCCTTTACCGATAGCTTGAAGAGCCTTACCAAGTGCGCTCGTGGATTTACCCTTTCCTTCACCTGTATAAATCTCAATTCCACCACTAGAACTACTTTGTCTCGTTGGTGTTGATAAGTCTCCTGTCAAACGTGGTCTCATTTCTGAATGGAGTTGAGATATTCTTACTAAAGAGGAAGGAGCTGCCCTTCCGGTAATAATTATTTCTAATCCATCTGGACGATTTTGAAGAGATTCAACCACTTCATGGATATCAAGCATTCCTAAATCAAGAACTGGGTTCAACTCATCTAGAACCACTACAGAATAAAGAGAACTAGCAATTGCTCCCTTAGCAATATTCCAACCTCTCTCAGCCTCACCAACATCAAACTTTGTCACTTGGTCAGCCGTAAAGAATTCAGATCTTCCTGTCCTAACATGGTCAATTAAATGTGGGAAGCCTCTTTGCAAAGCTTCTATAGCTGAATCCTCGTCATATGGCCTCTCAGGACCTTTTAAAAATCTTAGAAGTAAAACTCTTGACTGTCTTTTTTCACATATTCCTAATCCTATTGTCCTAAGAACTACTCCCAAAGCAGCCTGACTTTTCCCCTTACCCTCTCCATCATAAATATGTAATTGACCTTTTGATCTCTCTTGACTGTCACTTGCAGTGACAATACCAATTCCTCTATTGCTACTCGTTTTCGCCAATTGAACAAAATTAATAGATTTAATCTAATATATAAACAAGAATATTATTAAAGATTTAATAATAAATTCAACCTATTTATATGTAATTAGAATTTTAAAGTAATTAACATGTTCAATCAACTAGAAATTCTCTCTAACGAACAAAATGAAAAGCTTTATAAAATTAGAAGATACATTAAGAATCTTGAAAGTGTTTGTATTGCTTATTCCGGAGGAGTTGACAGTACATTAGTAGCATCATTAGCATTCGAGCAACTAGGTAGCGAAGCAATTGCAATAACTGGTATTTCTCCTGCGTTAGCCAACACTCTTCGCGAAGAAGCAATAACTCAAGCAAAATGGATTGGAGTAAAGCATTTAGAAATTAACACATCAGAATTAGACCAATTAAGTTACAGTAAAAATCCCAAGGATAGATGCTTTGCATGCAAAAAAGAGCTCCACAGACATACAACCCTCCTCTCTAAAAAACTTAATTTCAAGAATGTTTTAGATGGAGTAAATCTTGATGATCTGAAAGATTACAGACCAGGTATACAAGCCTCAAAACAAGCAGGAGTAATCTCTCCCCTTGCAAAATTTAAATTCTCAAAACAAGACATAAGAGATATATCAAGAGCATTAGGTTTTCCTTGGTGGGATAAACCTGCTCAACCTTGCTTATCATCAAGATTTCCTTATGGCCATGAAATAACTAGTGGTAGGCTAAAAATGGTTGAAAAAGCGGAAGAATACCTTAAAGAAGGTGGCTTGTCGGAGGTTAGAGTTCGATGCCAAGGCTCTACTGCAAGAATAGAAATTCCCCAAGATGAATTAAAGCATTTTTGTAACAACTATAATTTAAAAGAGTTAGTTCAATATTTTTCTAATTTAGGATTTAATTGCACAAGCTTAGATCTTGAAGGACTAATAAGCGGAAAATTAAATAGATAAATATTGATTAAACAGCAGTTCTAATCTGTTTAGGCACTTCTGAGGGTGGATTTCGCTCAATGACGCGCAAAGAATGTTCTTTAGCCATCAAAGATTCAATTAAATATCGACTAGCTAGTTCAGGCATCATATTTTGACCACACGTAAAAATATCGACTGCAGAATAATTGGATTCAGGCCAAGTATGTATTGAAATATGGGATTCTGCCAGTAATGCAATTGCCGTAACTCCATGAGGCTCAAATTTATGACTTATCAAATTAAGAACTGTTGCATTGGCCAATTTAGCAGCTCTGTTCAAAATACAGCGCAAAAAGGATTCATCATTTAATTTTTCGCAATCGCACCTATAAAGTTCCAACAAAAAGTGTTTACTTTGATGACTTAATTTTTGCTCATTACTAAACGAACTTAAAATTTGACTTTTTTTGTAGATTTCCATTTAAGAAATTTATATGAATTTAAGATTAGCTAATAATCATGCCTTTTTCGAAATTATAAGTGAATCATTTGTGAAGAGTCCAAGAAAGACTGATTAAATTTATCTAAATGTGTCGCACTTATAAAACATTGACTATCTTTGCCAACAGAATTTAATAACAAATTTTGCCTCGTTAAATCTAATTCCGCCAAAACATCATCCAAGACAAGTATTGGAGGGACATTTAATGTTTTAGTTAATAAATCTAGTTCAGCCATCTTTAAAGCCAAGATAAAAGTCCGTTGCTGGCCTGATGAACCATATTTTCTAACTGAAACATTATTGATTAGAAACTCAACATCATCACGATGAGGGCCAAAATTGCATTTACCAGTCAATGCTTCTACTGAACGCTGCTTTAAGAGTTGTTCTGCTATTTTTTTATTAATAACTTCTTCTTCTTCTTCTTCTGGAATTATATTTTGTATAGCCGAAAGATAATTAATGTCTATTTGCTCTTTAGATTTACTTAAATGATTATGCCAATATTCAACATATGGTTTTATTTTTAATAAAGCCCTTCTTCTGCGCCTAAAAATTCTTGTACTTATTATTGACATTTGAATATCAAAGCTTTCAACAATATCTGTAGATTGGGTTTTTAAGAAACTTTCAGAACGCCAAAAATGACTTCTTTGCTTTAAAAGCCTGTTAAATCTACTTATCAGATCTAAATATACTGGTTCAAGCTGAGATACGACTTTATCAATCCATATTCTTCTATAACTTGGTTCACTTCTAACAATATCTATATCATTAGAACAGAAACATACACTCCGAATATAATTCTTTATTTCACTCTGTTTTTTTAAGATAGATTCATTGACGTAGATTCTTTTAGGGCCTTTTCGGAATAAATTTAACTTTAAATCGTCTTTAAAATTTATCTGGCCTATGACTACTGCCATATCACTGTCATTTTCTATTAAATCTTTATCGCTTAAAGCTCTATTAGATTTTAATTGACTTAAAAATTCAACCGATTCAAGTAAATTTGACTTACCAATACCGTTGCAGCCAAGAACAATTGCTCTTTGCTCTTTTAAATCAATTTCAAAACTTTTATGATTCCGAAAATTTTTAATTTTTAATTTATTTAAAAAAATTTTTTTTATGCATATATTAGTTAAATTAGCTAAGTTTGAAATATTTAGATTCTCTTTAAAGAAATTGAAAAATTAGAGGGCATGTAGCTCAGTTGGATAGAGCATCAGATTCCGGTTCTGAGAGTCGGGGGTTCGAATCCCTCCATGCTCGTAACACGATTGTTAAAGTTTATAACCCATTACTCTTATTCCATTTGGATCTAGTATGAATCCACTTTCTTCTAAACTTAGAAACGAAGAAACTGGAGCCTTTACAGAAATACTACATCCAGGCATTTCTCTATTTATTTTCTCAAGAGTTACTTGAAGCAATATTGAATAATAAAGTTGCTGATTACTACCTGGTAATGCACTTAAATTCCACAAGTTAGCATTTAATCCCCTGTCTGAAGTAACCCTTACAAAGCCATATAATTTATTTTTTAATTCACTCTGTATGGTAAAGAAGAAATTACTTTTCTGAATAGCCTCAGAAAGAGGTTTTATTGGAAATGTCTCACAACCACAATTCGCTAAAAGATTGTTAACTTCTTTAGCTAATGGGATTTGCGAAGAATTAACAAAATAACCTTCTGGAAGAACAAGTTTTTTTTTAGAAAAATATTGCAATTATCAACCTGTATTTCTCATGCCAGCTGCTATACCATTAATAGTTAAAAGTGCACCCCTCAATAGCTCACTTCTACTGTAGGCTCTTCTAGATTCATCTTTATCAATAATAAATTCGCTTATTGGGGGTTGTCTTGTCTGATCTCTTAGTCTTCTTAAAAGTGAAACTTGCAAAAAACCCAATGGAATGATTGTCTTATTTCTCAAGCTTACTGATGATCGCAAGTCCCTATCAGATTCGAGGAGCTTATTTTTACCAGTAATTTCAAGTATTAAAGATTTTGTAAGATTATATTCTTTAGAAATTACTTCAAAAATATCATCAAAAGAATCTTTATTTTCCTTACTACCAAGAGTATCAACATAATATTTAGCAACTTCCAAATCCACCTTAGATAATGTCATTTCTACCTTAGAAATAAGCATCCTGAAAAATGGCCATCTTTGATGTAAAACTCTTAATAATTCAATTTGTTTTGGATCTGCATTTAATTCAGATGACAATGCAGTGCCTACTCCAAACCAACTTGGCAAAAGAAATCTACTTTGGGTCCAACCAAATACCCATGGAATAGCTCTTAAACTTGACAAATCTTTTGCACCTTTTTTTCTTCTAGCAGGCCTACTAGATATCTGTAATTTACTTATTTCTTCTATTGGAGTGACCTCTTGAAAGAAATTTAACAAATCAGGATTCTCATGCACTAATCTTCTATAGTGAGACCTTGATGTTTCTGCCAACCTAGACATTAATTGATTCCATTCTGGAGTAGCGTCAAGTCTATTATTTACCAAACTATTTTGTATTACCGCTGTAGTAACAGTCTCAAGATTGTACAAAGCAAGTTCCGGAAGACTATATTTAGACGCTAAAACTTCACCCTGTTCTGTTATTTTTATTCGCCCTTTTAAAGTGCCGCTTGGTTGGGCCAATATTGCCTGATAGGCTGGTCCTCCTCCTCTACCTACAGAACCACCTCTTCCATGAAAAAGTCTAAGCAATATGTCATTTCTACTTGAAAGATTTTGAAGAGCTACTTGTGCTCTATGAATTTCCCAATTACTAGAAACAAACCCCGAATCTTTATTGCTATCAGAGTATCCAAGCATTAATTCTTGAAGAGGTTTAAAAGATTCCCCCACTTTTGGTAATAATGATCTATAAAAATCTAATTTAAACAACTTTTCCATTACTTCTGGTGCTCTTTTAAGATCTTCTACAGTTTCAAAAAGAGGAACAACTAATAATTTTGACTTTTGTGAATTTTGATCAAGAAGTCCCATTTCTTTTGCCAGTAAGAGAACTTCAAGCAAATCAGATGCACTATGACTCATTGAAATTACATAAGAATGACAAATGCGACTTCCAAATTCTTGCTGTAGTCTCTTAACCATTTTAAAAACTGAAAATGTTTCTTCTGTAGTTTTTGTCCAGTTAACTTCAGAGGGAATTAGAGGCCTTTTGGTATTTAATTCATCTATAAGCCATTTAATTTTCTCTTCCTCAGACATTTGGTCATATTGCACAGATAAATCAAGATAATTTGTAAGCTCTTGTATAGCGTCACTATGCCTTGTACTCTCTTGACGAATATCTAAACTTGCTAAAGAAAATCCAAATATATGAACTTGAGTAAGTAATGTGTTTACAGACTCGCAAGTTAAATCTGTACTAATCAGGCTATTTTTAATTAATTCGAGATCATAAGTAAATTCATTGACTGACTTGTAATGTAAGTTTTCAACTTTATCTAGATTTTTGTTATCAATTTCTCCCTCTAAGTCAAATTTCCACCCATTATCAGCTAACAAATTATTTCTTTCTTGTGTTAACCTTAATTTTTCTAAAATATAACTTAATTTCAATCTGTAAGGTTCTGATCTATATCTTGTAGCCCTAGCTTCATAGATTTCTGGAAACTTTACCCTATCCGTTTCAAGTGACTCTAATAAAGAAGAACTGACTTGACTCCATTGCATCGAGACACTTAATTGATCTCTAAGGTTAGATGTCGCAATAATATATCTTTCCAACATCAATTGTCTTTGGTAGCAAGCAGTTCTCCATGTTATCTCTGGAGTGACTGATGGATTACCATCCCTATCGGAGCCTACCCAAGAACCGAAGTTACAAAAAGATTCAGAGGGCAACTGAACATCTGGATAATTTTCGGTAAGTGCTTCAGCAATCCTTCCCCTCAATTGAGGCATCGCATTAAATAAAACTTGCTGAAAATAATGCAAGGCATAATCTACTTCGTCTAAAACTGATGGTTTAAATTGATGTAATTCATCTGTTCTCCACCAAAGTCTTACTTCCTCTTTTAATTGGGTTTTTAAAGAATTTTTTTCTTCTTTTGTTAGAAATTGCTCAATCTGTATTTTTTTTAATAAATTTGCAACTCTTGTTTGCTTGTGTCTAATTGTATGTCTTACTATCTCAGTCGGATGTGCGGTAAAAACTAAACGAATATCCATTTCCTGCAATAACTCTTCTAATTTACCTGGTGGTACATTTAATTTCCTCAGCCTGTAAAATAATTCTCTAAAAGTTACTGGAGCATTTTGCCTAGCCAATGCTGGAGCAAAAGGATCAAGATTGTCTGGTGATTTTTGAACATCCTTATTTGTAAAGCTTTGAATATATCTATCTTCCTCAACTCTTTGTTCCAAAATATTCACGAGTTGAAAATACAATGAAAACGCCCTTGCCGCTGCAATGGATTCTGCTAAATCCATAGAATTTACAATATCAACAATTTCATTTTTAAAAGTTTTTGAACTATTACCTTCAATTTGTTTTGAATAACTTAATTCTTTAAGCTGTATCAATCTCTCTGCTTGATCGTCTGGGCATTCTTCTCTGAGTACAGATTCCCATAGATCTTCTATTAAAAGACGATTTTTATCAAGTGGATCATTGTTACTTATCAGATCCACGTTATTATTTTTTATCTGTCGAAAAGATTCCATACAATCATTATGTCATAAGTAAAAATGTTCAGATCAAATGTTTATTTAAATAATC